>JBNMKW010000025.1:0-33882 GCA_050874545.1 Megasphaera sp.
CGACGGAAGAGGGCTGTCTTTCCTTGACGGGAATGCGGCAAACGACTCGATATCGGAAAATCGTCGTAGTGTACGAAGATATGAAACTAAAAAAACGCCGCCGGACTTATACGGGCTGGACGGCTCAGATTATCCAGCATGAATGTGATCACTTGAACGGTATATTAATATAATAAATCATCATCGATAGTATTGTTTGATAACAGAAAAAAGTAAATATATGAAAAATAGGGCTGCAGCAAAATGAAAAATTAATTCATTTTGCTGCAGCCCTACTATGATGCACTAAAGAAGGACTGCGCGCATTATAGCCAAGACGGTATATTGCAGTCCCATCATATTATAGTTATTGCAGTTCTTCAGCTGTCGGTTCTACGCCAAACCATTTTTTATAAAGCTGCGTATATGTGCCGTCGGCTTTGATTTCTGACAATGCGTTGTTGATGCTTTCCAATTCTTTTTCGTGACCTTTGTCAATAGCCATAGCAGAGCCGGCTAATTTTTTCGGTTCACCGACAACTTTCAGGTCTGACAAGCCGCCTTTGGCAATATAGTAGAGTGCGACAGCTTTGTCAATGGCGACAGCTTCGCTGGCTCCTGTCTGCAGTTCCTGCAGGCATTGGTAATTGGCATCAAACTGTTTCAGCACAGCCCCCTGTTTTTCAGCAAAATCAGCTGGTTTGGAGCCTGCTTGTACAGCGACTTGTTTGCCGGCAATATCATCCCAGCCTTTGATGGTTGTATTGTCTTGACGGACGACAATGACAGAACCGCCAATATAATACGGTGCCGTAAAATCGACTTGTTTTTTCCGTTCGTCTGTAGCGGACATGGCTGAAGCGATGATGTCGATTTGGTTGCTTTTTAATGCAGGAATCAGCGCATCAAATCCCATCGCCTTGATTTCGACTTTCCGGCCTAGTTTATCCCCAATAGCCTGTGCTAAATCGATATCAAATCCGACGTAGGAATCGCCTTCTGTCGCTTCAAACGGTGGGAAAGAAGGTTCTGTACCGACAATTAACGGCTTATCTGTTTTTTCAGCTGTTTTCGTATCTTGTGAGCCGCATCCTGCCAGCAGTGAAATCGTAGTGAGCGCAGCAAGTCCGGCAAGTATCCATTTTTTATTCATATTCATACACCCCTTGTTTTCTATAATAAGAATATGCAAGTAATTATACAACTTTGTGGAATAAAAATCAAGGAAGTACAGGAAAAATATACCAAATATAATGAAAAGATAGAATGTATTGTATCCTGTAGGGCATACATCAGTTATATATAATATGTATATAAATATACCATTACAAAGAAATAAAATCATTGTTTATTTCTTCGTAATGGTATCAGTGAGTTTAATTCTTTTTAGGCAGTCGCTTGAGGGACAAGCCAACGCGTCCGCGCTGGGCATCGACGGAAATAATCATGGCATCAATGATGTCGCCGACGTTGATGACATCCGTAGGATGATGAAACCGATGGCTGCATAATTCAGAGCGATGAATGAGCCCCGGTATTTTTAAACCAAAATCGACAAAAGCACCGAAGTCAACGACATTATGTACAGTACCGCGTACGATTGTACCGACCTTTAATTCGTCTAAAGACACAACATGGCGGCGTGTCAGTGGTTTGGGGAATTCGCTGCGAACATCCCGACCCGGTTTGCGGAGTTCTTCTAAAATATCGCGGATAGTCGGTTCTCCAGCGTGCAGGGAAGCGGCTAACAGCGGCACTGCATTCATTTGAATTTTTTCCTGCAGAAGATGCATCTTGGATGTATCTTGCAAATCGGTCGGCACGAACCCGTAATGGGCGGCAATTTTTTTGGCCAGGTCATATGATTCCGGATGGACAGATGTATTATCTAATGGTTCGTCGCCGTCTTTAATGCGTAAAAATCCGGCACACTGGGTGAAGGTAGCAGGCCCCAGGCGGCTGACGGACAGCAATTCCTGCCGGTTGCGGAACGGGCCGTTTTCATTGCGGTAGGCGATGATATTGGCAGCCGTAGCAGCTGTCAGACCGGATACATGCTGCAGCAGGGCAGCAGAGGCCGTGTTCAAATCGACGCCGACGTAATTGACGACCGATTCGACAACGGTGTCTAAAGCCGCAGAGAGGTCTTTTTGATTGACATCATGTTGATACTGGCCGACACCAATGGATTTGGGATCTATTTTTACAGATTCTGCTAAAGGGTCTTGGATGCGGCGGGCAATAGATACGGCACCGCGAATGGTGACATCTAGATCGGGCAGTTCTTCTCGTGCCAAGTCTGATGCCGAGTAGACGGATGCGCCGGCTTCATTGACAATGATATACGGGCAGGAGAGATGCTGTGCAGTCAGCATAGAGGAAACGAACTGTTCCGTTTCATAGGAAGCTGTGCCGTTGCCGATGGAAATTAATGTTACGCCGTATTTTTTTATCAGTTTTCCTAAAGAGACGGCACTTTGCTGACGCTGCCGTTCAGAACTTGTCAGATAGTAGGTTCCATGTGCCAGTACCTGTCCGGTAGGATCAATGACGGCCGCTTTACAGCCTGTGCGGTAGCCAGGATCTAAGCCTAAGATAGTTTGTCCTGTAAAAGGAGGCTGCAGCAGGAGACTGCGTAAGTTTTTGGCAAAAACGTCAATGGCTTGTTTATCTGCTTGTTCCGTCAAGGCGCTGCGAATTTCACGTTCTATTTGCGGAAAAATGAGTCGTTTGTAACTATCGGCAGCGGCTGCAGTAAGAATTTGGCGATATGGAGAACGGCCGTGCACGATGGTTTGGGCTAATTTTTCAATATAGAAATCATGGTTTGCAGTTAGAGTTACTTTTAATTGTTTCTGTGCTTCACCGCGATTGATGGCTAAAATACGATAACTTGGCAGACGACAGATGCGTTCACTGAAATCTTTATAGGTAGCCATTGTCGGTGCTTCCGCTTCTTCTACTTGCAGTGTGCAGGTCAGTTTGGCTGACTGCCAAAGGGATTGGCGAAGGAACTGGCGGAACGGTGCTAATTCAGAAATTCGTTCGGCCAAAATATTAGCAGCTCCGCTGATAGCATCTTCGATGGATGTAACGTCATCAGTTAGATAAAATGAAGCGGCTTTTTCCGGGATGTCTCCTTGCGGGTCTTGGTTCCAAAATGTATTGGCAAGCGGTTCCAAGCCGGCATCACGTGCCAAGGATGCTTTGGTGCGTTTTTTCGGTTTATACGGTAAATATATATCTTCGATTTCCTGCAGCTGCGTAGCAGCTTCCAGCTGTTTTGCCAATGCGTTTGTCCATTGTCCTTGTTCCATGATGGATTGGCGGACTGTTTCGCGGCGGCTGGCTAAGGCTTGTTCGTGTGCGTACTGTTCTTGGATTTGGCGAAGTTGTAATTCATCGAGTACGCCTGTAGCTTCTTTGCGATAGCGGGCGATAAACGGAATGGTGTTGCCTGCCTGCAGCAGCTGTAAGGCTGTCCGTACTTGACTGATACGAACTCCGACAGCATCGGCTACGGCATGAATGATTTGTTCTTCTGTCATAAAGGAACTCCTTTCTCTTTCTATTTATTATGGGTGTAAGACGGCGGCAGGTCAAGTAAAAGACATATTTTTTATCAAATAGGTTGGAATAGTTTACCAGATGCATTATAAAATTTCATATTATGAATTAAAAATTCATATTGAAAATATTGAAATTTTTGTTAATAACCGTTACAATATAATAGAAGATACTTAAATGACATTGTAAGAATACAGGGGTATTTTTTATATGTCTAACTGAGAAAAAGGAAGGGGAAAATAACATGAAGATTGCCGAATTATTGCGGGATAATGGCTATAAAGTGACGCCGCAGCGATTGGCTGTGTATGAAGCTATTAATCATAATACGACACATCCCAATGCGGAAGCGATTTATGCGAAGCTGCAGCCACAATATCCATCGATGAGCTTAGCTACGGTGTATAAAACGATGGAAATTTTCGCTAAAATTGGTGTTGTCAAAATATTGCAGTGCGGAGAAGACGCTCATCGTTATGACTACAATACAACACAGCATGCTCACATTCGTTGTGTACATTGCAATCGAGTGATAGATGTAGATATTGACGAAAATGCATTGGCAAAGCAAGCAGCAACACAGTCCGGATTTGCGATTGAAGGAGTTAGTTTATCGTTTTTGGGCTTATGCAAAGACTGTGAAAAAGCACTGGCAGCTCAAAAAAAGCATTAGATGTAAAGAAACAGGACAGCGGCTTGCAGGTTGTCATTACGCGATGTCTCGTTTCTTGAATCGGTTATGTTGAAAGTGTGATTTGCATTATACGTAAGTGTATCAGGCAAAGGAGCCGTCATATCCATGGGGTGCGACGGTTCTTTTTTTATATAGGAGTGAACAGTATGTTGCATATAGGATGTCATGTATCAGTTTCGCAAGGATTTTTGCATATGGGCCAAGAAGCCGCGTCGATTGGCGCAGACACGTTTCAGTTTTTTACGCGCAATCCCCGCGGCGGCAGTGTGCGGGCACTGGATATAGCAGATATACAGGCGTTGAATGCGTTTATGAAAGAGCATCAGTTTGCCCCGATTTTAGCTCATGCACCTTATACGCTGAATGGTTGTTCTAAGACAGAAAAAACACGGCAGTTTGCCTTGGAAGCCATGACAGAGGATTTACAGCGTTTGGAATATGTAGATAACTGCCGTTATAATTTTCATCCGGGCAGCCATGTGGGGCAAGGTGTCGATATCGGTATTAATTATATTGCCCATATGCTCAATACAGCTATGTTTGCCGGCCAAAAGACGACCGTTCTACTGGAAACCATGGCAGGAAAAGGAACAGAAGTAGGCCGCAGTTTTGAGGAATTGGCACGGATTTTGGATAAGGTGAAGTTGATAGAGCAAATGGGGGTATGTTTGGATACGTGCCATGTGTTTGATGGTGGCTATGATATTGTAGAACATTTGGATGACGTGCTTGATGAATTTGACCATTGTATTGGGTTGGATAAGTTAAAAGCAGTGCATATCAATGACAGCAAGAATGAATTGGGCAGCCACAAAGACCGGCATGAAAAAATCGGTCAAGGTCATATTGGTATAGAAGCCTTTACGCGGCTTATCAATCATCCGGCCCTGCGCAAACTGCCTTTTTATTTGGAAACGCCGAATGAATTGGCTGGATATGCCAAGGAGATTGCCATGCTGCGGCAGGCATATATAGAATAAGGTATTAAATACATAGGTGTATGGCATGTGAGGAGGATCGTCGTGCGAATTTTACATACAGCAGATTGGCATTTAGGGAAAATGTTTTATGGAGAATATGTAACAGATGAGCAGGCATATGTATTGACGACGCAGTTTTTACCGCTGCTGCGGGAAGAACATGTCGATGCGGTGCTCTTGTCCGGTGATGTTTACGACCGCAGTCTGCCGCCGACAGGAGCCGTTGCGCTTTTTGATGAGATTGCGACAAAGGTAACGGCTGAATTGGGGATTCCCTTTTTAGTTATCAGCGGCAATCATGATAGTGCTTCCCGCTTATCCTTTGGCAGTACACTGTTGGCCAAACAGGGACTGTTTATTACGGGCGAATTGGAAAAAATGAGTGGGCCCTTAGTGCTGGAGGATGCATACGGCCCGATTGCATTTGTACCAGTACCGTTTGCAGAACCAGCCGTCGTACGTCATTATAGGCAGGATGATACGATTCGTACGTATGAAGATGCGCTAAAAGCTATGCTGGCTGTACAAGGAAACACAAATATAGCGCGCAAAATCTGCCTGGCCCATACGTTTGTTGTTGGGGGCTCGGCTAGTGATTCTGAACGGCCATTGTCTATCGGCGGCAGTGATGCGGTGTGTGCCGATATATTTGACGGCTATACGTATACGGCATTGGGGCATCTCCATGGCCCGCAGCAGGCAGGCCGTCCCAACGTGCGCTATGCCGGCAGCTTGTTAAAATATTCATTTGGCGAAGCACGGCAGAAAAAAGGAGCTGTCCTCGTCGATGTGGACGGCAGCGGCAAGGTTGACACGACATTTATTCCGTTTACGCCGCGCCATGATGTACGCATTATAGAAGGAGCCTTTTCAGACATACTGCAAGATACGTCTGAAAATGGCCGTGATGATTATTTACTGTTTCGCCTGACCGATACAGAGCCGATTCTCGACGGCATGGCGAAACTACGGCAAAAATATCCGCGGGCTATGGCCTTGGAAACGCCAAATCGGCAGCATGCTGCTGCTGCAGACCGTTCTTTTAACGTACAGCAAACGACAGAAGCCCAATTATTTTCCGGATTTGCCAAGGCGATGCAGGACGGCAGAGAACTTACTGACAGTGAGCAGCAGTATGTCGATGAATTATGGGAACAACTGCGCCGCCAAGAAGGAGAGGGTCTGTTATGAAACCGATTTATTTAGAAATGCATGCATTTGGCCCGTATGCCGGCAAACAAGTGATAGACTTTACACAGCTGGGAACAAGAAGTTTATTCCTTATATATGGGCCAACGGGGGCCGGCAAGACGACTGTATTGGATGCGATTTGTTATGCCTTATATGGCGATACCAGCGGCAGCAGGCGGTCTGGCGCGCACATGCGCAGTGAATATGCATCGCCGCAGGAGCCGACAGAGGTCTGTTTTGTGTTTGCCATTGGGAATGCTTGTTATCGGGTGGAACGACAGCCGGAACAGGAAATTGCCAAAAAACGGGGGCATGGCCTGAAACATGCGGCGGCAACGGCAATATTGTATGCCTGTGAGCAAGATGGCACGACGACGCAGGTCTTGGCAACCAAAAATGTGACTACTGCCGTAGAAAATTTATTAGGTTTTAAATCTGAACAGTTTCGCCAGGTAGTATTACTGCCGCAGGGCGATTTTCGCAAACTGCTGTTGGCTAGCTCCAGCGAGCGGCAGCAAATTATGCAGACCCTCTTTCATACCCAGCGGTATGCCATGCTGCAGGAACTGGCAAAAAGACAATATGATGCCATTGCTAAGTCCTATAGCTTGCTTGCCGATCGAACGCAGCAGACACTGCAGCAGCTGGAAGTAGCATCAGCGGCAGACTTACAGACTAAGCTAGATGGTATGCAGCACGTCAAAGAAGACCAAGAGCGAGCACTGCAGCAAGAAAGATCCGATAGGGATGCGTATCAAAAGACCGTACAAGCAGCACAGACGTTGTATGAACATTGGCAGATTGTAAAAACTAAACGGCAGGAAGCCTCGCAGCTGGCTAAACAAAAAGACGTGTATGAGGCCAAACGGGTGCATTTGGAACAACTGCGGCGGGCACAGGTATTGGCAGAACCGAGCCGCCAACTAGATGAAATTTTGGCGCAGGGCAAAGCCAAGAGCAGCGAAGCTGAACAGGCTGCGGCATTAGTCCAACAGGCAGCAGCCCGTTATGCCAGCGTACAAGAACGGGATAAAAAGCTGCAGACCCAGCAGTCTCATAGACAAGCAGAAAAAGAAGAATGCCTGCAGTTACAGGGATTGACCGAAAAGGTAAAAGCATATGCGGCTCTTTGTACAGAAGAACAACGTATATCCCGTATAGCACAACAAGCAGAAACAGATTGGCAGCATGTGCGGAAGGAAGCAGAGGCACTCCAAAAGCAGCTGGAAGAGGGACGCAGTGTATTGCGTCAGCAGGCGGAATGGATAGCATCATGGGAAAAAGCGAAACGTAAAGTAAAAGAAGTCTATGACCGCTGGCAGCAAGAACTTCGTATTGAAACAGTTCAGCAGGCTCTTGCGGCGCAGCAGCAGCGCTGGAAAAAAGCAAAAGCACAAGAAAAAGCAGCAACTGAAGCGGCAACCAACAGCCGCTTGAACTATGAGGCTGTGCAGTCTTTGTTTATGCAGGAACAAGCCGCTGTGTTGGCCGCGGATTTACAAAACGGCATGCCCTGTCCGGTCTGCGGTGCCACGCACCATCCGCAGCCGGCTGTACCGTTGGCACAGATGCCGCGGAAAGAAGACGTAGAACAGCGCAAACGAGAAGCTGATGTTGGCGAGCAAAAACGACAGCATGCTGCGTTAGCTGCCCGCCAGCGGGAAACAGAATATAAAGCCGGCCAATCCCAGTATGAATCATTACGGCAGCAGTACCCGTTTGAAGGAGACAGCGCTGTATGGCAGCGGCAATATGATGCTTGGAATGAAAAACAGCAAGTATTGGCCCAAAAAGTCGAAGAAGCGGCAGTGCTGCAGAAAAAGATAACTGTCTGGGAAAAACGGCAAGTGCAGCTGCAGGCAGAAGATGAAACGATGCGGCGCAAATTGGAAACAGTCAAACTACAGGCAGCACGTACGGCTGAAGGTAAAGAAAAAGCAGGAGCAGATATTCCAAAAAACTATCGAAACGAAACCGCATTAACAAGGCGAATTGATGCCCTAAAAAACAGCGTGCAGGCTTATGAAAAAGCTGTAAAAGAAAGCAGCCAGGCTGTGATAGAAGCGACTAAAGAACTGACCAAATACCAGGAACAACATGCATCCCTGCAAAAACAAGTACAAGCACTGCGGGAGCAATATACAAAAGCTGCATCCGTGCTGAAGCAGCGGGTGGTAGAAGCCGGTTTTGAAAGTATTGATGCATGCCGTCAACTGCAGCGTGAAGTACCGATGATGCAAAAAGAAGAAAACGACGTTGCAGCTTATGACAAAAAAGTACAGCAGGTACAAGGACAGATTACGCAGGAAGAAGCTGCGATTGGCGGGCAGCCGGAGCCGATTATGGCACACTATACAGCTATCCTGCAGGAGAAGAATGATATCTGCCGCCGCTTGGCCGAAGAAGGGGCTCGTCACAGCGCACAGATGGAGCAGCTTACAGCTATACAAAAGCAGCTGACAGACTGGCAGCAGGAGCAGGATGCACTGACAGAACAGTACAAAACAGTCGGAGCTGTGTATGAACTCATTGCCGGCAAACAGACCGGCATTAATTTTGAACGCTATGTTCTAGGTGCATTGCTGGATGAAGTACTGGCAGCAGCGAATGTCCGCCTGGGCGGAATGAGCCGTCATCGGTACGAATTACAGCGATGCAAAACCTGGGATGACAAACGGGTAAAACAAATCGGCTTGGATATTGAAGTGTTTGATAATTTTACCGGGTATGCCCGCCCGGCGAATACGTTGTCTGGCGGTGAAACCTTTCTAGCCTCGCTGTCCTTGGCATTAGGTCTGGCAGATGTTGTGCAGACGTACTCCGGCGGCATTCATTTGGATACTATTTTTATTGATGAAGGATTTGGCACTTTGGACGGAGAAACACTGGATTTTGCATTAAAAGCATTATTGAATCTGCGTGCCGGCGGCCGTTTGGTCGGCATTATCTCTCATGTGCCGGAGCTGAAAGAACACATAGATGCAAGATTGGCAGTCCATAAAACCGATCGAGGCAGTACGGCATCCTTTGAATTGTTATGATTCGTAAAAGTTATTTGAACCATCCCCCAAAAGGGCATATAATAGGACAGAATGAGTACAAAGAGCGTGTGGAGGAATAAAAGATGTCTATTCAAAACGTGAGAGCGTATTTTGCCCAATGGGGGATGGAAAACCGTGTACAGGAGCTTAGCCAGTCCAGTGCTACGGTCGAAGAAGCGGCTGCGGCACTGCACACAGAGGGCAAGCGCATTGCCAAATCTATGTCGTTTCTTGTGGATGACCAGCCGATATTAGTTATTTTTGCTGGCGATGCCCGTGTCGATAATCATAAGTTTAAAATGCGGTTTCATAAAAAAGCGACCATGATTAAACATGATGATGTCGAACGATTGATTGGTCATCCAGTCGGCGGTGTTTGTCCGTTTGCCATCAATCCAGGCGTGACTGTCTATTTGGATGAGTCGCTGAAACGATTTCAGACGGTATTTCCGGCATGCGGCAGTGCCAACAGCGCTATAGAACTTACACTGCCTGAATTGGAAACGTATTCGCATGCTAAAGAATGGGTCGATGTATCCAAAGGCTGGCAGGAAGACGTATAGGAGGGGAAGCATATGCAGTTTACATTTAAACATACCAACTTTAATGTATTAAATTTGAAACGCAGCATGGATTTTTATCAAGAAGCGTTGGGGCTTACGGAAGTACGCCGTATAGAAAAGCCTGATTTTACGATTGTCTATCTTGGAGACGGCGTATCTGATTTTTGCTTAGAGCTGACGTGGCTCAAAGATCGCAAAGAACCATATAATTTGGGCGAAAATGAATTTCATACGGCTTTTAGTGTTAAAGATATGGATGCGGCGTTGGCGAAACACAAAGCCATGGGCTGCGTAGTGTATGAAAATCCAGATATGGGTATTTATTTTATTGTCGATCCTGACGGATATTGGCTAGAAATTATTCCGGAGAAATAACAGATGAAAACAGAATATACACAGCGGACAGCTCGGCTGATTGGTCAGGAAAACGTGGCTGCCCTGGCAGAAAAAACCATACTTATTTTTGGTGTTGGCGGTGTTGGTTCATTTGCTGTAGAAGCTTTTGGCCGTGCCGGTGTAGGACATCTGATTTTAGTGGATGCGGATGTCTTTGATCCGTCTAATCTCAACCGTCAGTTGGGAGCTACGACGGTTACGATTGGTCGCAAAAAAGTAGAAGTTATGAAAGAACGGCTGCTGACAATTAATCCAGATATACAAATTGATACGTATGATATGTTTTACCTTCCTGGTGAACAGAAAGACTTTATTGCCCGGTCTGGTGCTGATTATGTCGTTGATGCCATTGACACGACCAGTGCCAAAATAGGCATCATTGAAGAAGCATACCGTGCCGGAATACCCGTCATATCTGCGATGGGGGCAGGCAATAAGCTGCACCCGGAACAATTTGAAGTAGCGTATATTGAAAAAACCTCTGTGGACCCGCTGGCCAAGATACTCCGCAAAGAGTTGAAGAAACGGCATATTCGCCGTGTCAAGGTCGTATACTCTAAAGAACAGCCGCATCCTGTCCACACGGAAAGCGAAGAACTGCGTCCCAGTCCGGGCAGTATTGCTTTTGTTCCTTCAGCAGCCGGCATGATTCTGGCTGGAGCTGTTATTCGGGATTTGCTTCATATTGACTGAGAAAAAATTTTTAGTGAGTTATACACAAGAGCTGCAGCCTCCAAACTGTAGCTTTTTTGATGGTTTGAAGCCTTTTTGATAAAAGTTGATAACACCTTTATGAAGTAGGACGGCATTGACAGAATATACTAGATATAGTATCATTGGTGAGTACTCAATGACAAGCGCAAATAGAATATATAGTATGTATTTCAAACAAAAACACGGATTATATACAATATGAGGTGGAGGTAATAACATGTTGGAAGTAATCAAACGCAATGGACAGAAAGTTCCTTTTGATCGAGAAAAAATTACAGCGGCCATTGAAAAAGCAATGAATAGCAGCAGTGGTATTTATGAAGATGGGCAGGCTGAATTAATCGCAAAAGAAATCGAAGACTATGCAGCGTCTATGCAAAAGGATATGACAATCTATGCGATTGAAGACCAAGTATATTATCGTCTGCTGAAATATAACAATCCGGCAACGGCACGGGCATACGAAAATTATAAAGCGATTCAGTCGTTTAAACGACAGACCAACACAACAGATACGGACGTATTTGGACTGCTGAATAACACGAATATTGAAGTATTGGATGAAAACTCCAATAAAAACGGTCATGTCGTATCGACACAGCGAGATTTAATTGCCGGTGAAGTTTCCAAAGATATTGCACGTCGCAAATTGATTCCGGCGGATATTGTGCAGGCCCATGACAGCGGTGCTATCCATTTTCATGATATGGATTACATTATTCAGCCGATGTTCAACTGCTGTCTGATTAATCTGCAGGATATGCTCGACAATGGGACGGTTATTAACGGCAAGAAAATTGATACGCCCCATTCGTTCCAAGTAGCATGTACCGTCACAACGCAGATTATTGCCCAGGTAGCCAGCGGCCAGTACGGCGGCCAGTCTATCAATGGTATCGACCGCATTTTGGCACCGTATGTACGTAAATCCTTTGATCGTTATATGAAAGCCGTTGTCGAAGAACAGCGGGAAGTATACGGTATTGAACCGGATATGGAAAAAGCGGAAGAAATCGCTTGGAAACGGACGCGTAAGGAAATCAAAGACGGCGTACAGACCATTCAGTATCAAATTAATACCTTGATGACTACAAACGGTCAGGCTCCGTTTGTTACCTTATTTATGTATTTCAAACCGGACTATAAATATGCCAAAGAAGCCGCATTGATCGATGAAGAATTGCTCCGCCAGCGTATTCAAGGCATCAAGAATGAAGCAAATGTATACGTTACACCAGCATTTCCTAAACTGATTTATGTATTGGATGAACACAATGTCCGTGAAGGGAGTCCGTATTTCTATCTGACAAAACTAGCTGCTGAATGCACGGCAAAACGCATGTATCCGGACTATATTTCAGCAAAGAAAATGCGTGAAACCTATGAAGGCAACGTGTTCAGCCCGATGGGATGCCGCTCTTTCCTGAGTCCTTGGAAAGATGAAAACGGCAACTATAAATTTGACGGCCGTTTTAACATGGGCGTAGTATCCATTAACTTACCGCAAATTGGTATTTTGGCAGACGGCGATGAAGAAAAATTCTTCCAAATCCTCGATAAACGGTTGGAACTGTGCAAAAAAGCGTTGTTGCTGCGCGTAGAACTGCTTAAGCGCATTACATCGGATGTTTCCCCGATTCATTGGCAGTACGGCGCAATTGCCCGCTTGAAACCAGGTGAAACCATTGAAAAATTTATTTACGGCGGCTATGCGACGCTGTCGCTGGGGTATATCGGTATTTATGAAGCTACTTTGCTGACGAAGCACTGCTCTCATACGACACCGGAAGGCCGTAAGTTTGCTATGCGTATCATGGATTCTTTTAATGAACACATTGCCGCTTGGAAGAAAGAAACGAATATCGGTTTTGCCTTGTATGGTACGCCGGCAGAAAATTTGACCAATTTGTTCTGTAAAATTGATAAAGCACGTTTTGGTTCGATTAAAGATGTTACGGATAAAGGATATTATACAAACAGCTATCATGTAGATGTTCGGGAACCGATTAACGTCTTTGATAAATTTAAATTTGAAGCTGATTTTGAAGAAAAATCAACAGGCGGCTGTATCAGCTATGCCGAAATTCCGAATATGACCCATAATATTCCGGCAGTATTGACGATGGTTCAATTTATTTACGACCATATTGCATACGCTGAATTTAATACGAAGCTGGATTACTGCCATGAATGCGGCTTTGATGGGGAAATTATTCTGAACGATGACAACGAATGGGAATGCCCGCGCTGCCACAATAAAGACCGTAAAAAATTGACGGTCATCCGCCGCACCTGCGGATATTTAGGTGAAAATTTCTGGAACGAAGGACGGACAAAAGAAATTAAGAGCCGTGTTCTTCATATTTAGGAGATGTAATTACTGTGCATTATGGACAAATGAGACAATACGACATTGCCAATGGGTCGGGCATCCGTTCTACTGTGTTTGTAACGGGATGCAGCCGTCATTGCGTTAATTGCTTTAACCCAGAATACCAAGACCCTGCAGCAGGGCAGGAATGGACGGAAAAAGAAACGAAACAGCTGCTGGAATGGCTGCAGGCACCTACCAACGGCGGTTTGACACTTCTTGGTGGTGAACCCATGGAAAACACAGAAGATTTGACAGACCTTGTAAAGACTGTAAAGGCCGCATTGCCTCATAAATCCGTTTGGGTCTATTCCGGTTTTACGTATGAAGAAATCATGGCAGATGCCAAGAAAAAAGCATTGGCCGATGTCTGTGACGTACTCGTGGACGGACCTTTTGTTGATGCACTCAAAGATCCGGGCTTATATTTTCGCGGTTCGTCGAATCAGCGAGTCATTGACCTGCAGAAAACCAGAGCATCTGGTACGGTCACGCTCCTTTGGCCGGATGGACGGTAAAATTATTTTTTCCTTGCAATTCCCTAGGCACTGTGCTATACTATCCTAGCATAGGTTTTGAATAATTGATAATGTCTGAGTAAGAAAGAGGTGTGTAATAGTGAAAGAAGGAATTCATCCGAATTACGGCAAAGCTACAGTAACATGTGCTTGCGGCAATACTTTTGAAACCGGTTCTACTAAATCTGAACTGCGTGTTGAAATTTGCTCCAAATGCCATCCGTTCTTTACAGGTCAGCAGCGTGCACAGCAGGCTCGCGGTCGTATCGAACAGTTTAATAAACGTTATGGTAAAAAAGCTAAATAAGCAGCAATACAAGTGGGCAGCAGAGCAGAAATGCTCTGCTCTCTTTGTATGTAGGAAAACTGCATAAGGAGGATAGACTGTGAAAAAAGAAAAGACATATGTTGGCGGCCAGGCCGTTATTGAAGGCGTCATGATGCGCGGTCCTAAATATATTGCAACAGCCGTGCGTACGCCGTCTGGTGAAATTACCATTAAAAAGGATCCGGTGCATTCGCTGGGTGAAACGTATCCTATATTAAAGAAACCTTTTATTCGCGGTACTATTGCCTTAGGCGAATCGTTGGTGTATGGCATGAAAAGTTTATCCTATTCGGCGCAGGCTGCCGGTGAAGAAGAAGAACAGCTGACAACTAAGCAGATGGCTGTTACGATGACTTTTTCTGCTGTCCTTGCCATTATTTTTTTCTTGGTGATTCCTACATATGGCGCAAAGTTTATTCCTGGCGTAGCAGAAAGCACGGTGCGCCTGAATATTGTAGAAGGTATCTTGCGTTTAGCTATTTTTTTGCTGTATATATGGGGTATTTCGCTTACTAGTGATATTCGCCGTGTATTTGAATATCACGGAGCTGAACATAAAACGATTTGGACGTATGAAGCTGGAGAAGCTTTGACGGTAGAAAATGTCAAAAAACACAGCCGTCTTCATCCCAGATGCGGTACGAATTTTTTGCTTATTGTCATGGTCGTGTCTATTTTTGTCTTTGCTTTTTTGGGTTGGCCGAATTTGATAGAACGAATTATTTCACGGATTATACTCATGCCTGTTGTGGCCGGCATTAGTTATGAATTAATTCGCCTTGCCGGCAGGACAGAGAACCGTGTTATTCAGACCTTGGTAAAACCGGGGTTGTGGCTGCAGTATTTGACGACACGCGAACCGCATGGCGATCAGATTGAAGTGGCTATCAAGGCCTTGGAAGCGGCTAAACCGGCAGAAGAAAATACAGAGAGTGCGGATACAGAAGACGTACCTGTAAAGGTAGAAATAAAAAAAGCATAACGAACATGAAAATAATGTATAGGCTTCCGTCAGGAAGCCTATCAGTATGTCTTTTTTTAGTATATAATGTAATGTATACAGAATGCAAAGCAGATTCATATACTCATTAGAGAGAAGAGGAGAGATACAAGCGTGTTTATTGATAAAGTACAGGCCGTAGAGAATAAATTTATGGATTTGGAACAAAATATCAGTGACCCGGCCGTCATTGCCCGTCAAGATGAATGGCAGAAACTGACGAAAGAGCATGCAGCCTTGATGCCGATTGTAGAAACGTTCCGCAAATATAAAGAGATTGCCAACAACGTCAAGGGAGATAAAGAAATTATGGATGACCCAGACAGTGATGATGATCTGATTGCTATGGCTAAAGAAGAATATAATGAATTGTCTAAGGAGCTGGCCGATTTAGAAGAACAGCTTCATATTCTCATGCTTCCTAAAGATCCGCATGATGACAAAAACGTTATTATGGAAATCCGTGCCGGTGCAGGCGGTGACGAAGCAGCTCTCTTTGCGGGTGATTTATTCCGCATGTATATGAAATATATTGAAAAACAGTCAGGATGGAAAGCCAGCATTATTAGTTCCAACGCACCGGAATTGGGCGGCTTCAAAGAAGTTATTTTCTCTGTAGAAGGATCTGGCGTATATGGCAAGCTGAAATATGAATCTGGCGTACATCGTGTACAGCGCGTGCCTGTGACTGAAGCAGGCGGCCGCATTCATACTTCAACAGCAACTGTAGCGGTACTGCCGGAAGCGGAAGATGTGGAAATCAACCTGAACATGGATGATGTCCGCGTTGATTATTACCGTGCCAGCGGTGCTGGCGGTCAGCATGTCAATAAGACAAGTTCTGCTGTTCGTATGACACATATTCCGACTGGTATTGTCGTTGAATGTCAGGATGAACGTTCACAGCTGGAAAACAGAGCCAAGGCAGTACGTGTTTTGAAAGCTCGTCTGCTGGATAAAGCACAGCAGGAAGCAGATGCTGAAGTCACGGAAGCACGGCGCAGCCAGGTTGGCACAGGCGACCGCAGTGAACGTATTCGGACATATAATTTTCCCCAGGGTCGCGTGACAGATCATCGTATCAACTTGACGTTGTATAAGCTGGAAAATATTCTAAACGGCGACATAGACGAATTTATTCAGGCACTTGCCGAAGCGCGTCGGTCTGAATTGATGAAAGAAGCCGAAACGAATGACTAAGCTGTGGACAATTGGTTCATTGCTGCAATGGACACAGCAGTATTTTTCCCAAAAAGGAATCGATTCTCCTCGGCTGGATGCAGAAATTTTATTGTCCCATGTCCTGCAAAAAGAACGGATTTATCTTTATGCGCATTATGATGAACCGATGAATCCCAAGGAATTGGCAGCCTATCGGGAAATGGTCAAACAGCGGGCAGGCCGATTGTCGGTTGCTCATATTTTGGGAACGAAAGCGTTTATGGGACTTGACTTCCATGTATCAACCGATGTGCTGATTCCACGGCCGGAAACAGAAATGCTGGTAGAAACAGTAACCGGCATGGCTGATAAAAATAAGCCTGTATCTATACTGGATGTAGGAACGGGAAGCGGTGCGATTCTTATCAGTCTGCTTCATTATTTGCCGCAGGCTGTGGGTACAGGCATTGATATTTCCACGAAAGCGTTGGAAATAGCGAAAGAAAATGGCAGAGATTTGGGCGTAGATGCGCGTGTGCAGTGGCAGGAAAGTGACTTGTTTTCTGCACTGGGAGATAGGCGCTTTGATTGGATTGTGTCCAATCCGCCGTATTTGACAGCAGCTGATATGCAGCAATTACAGCCGGAAGTGCGTCATGATCCGGCCATGGCTTTGTTTGGCGGCACAGATGGCTTGGACGTATATCGGCGTTTGGCAAAAGAAAGCCCGAAACATGTAAATGAAGATGGATATTTAGCTGTAGAAATAGGAGCAGGACAAGCAGCTGATGTGATTACTATTTTTACGCAGGATGGTTGGTATACCCACATAAACACAATAAAAGATTATGGCGGTATCGAACGAGTCATCTTATTTTCACGAAAAGAGCGAATATAAATGAGACAAACAAAACTTGTACGGATTACAAATATAGAAAAAGATAAAGAAATTTTAGAAGAAGCAGGGCAAATTATTCGTGACGGCGGTCTGGTTGTTTTCCCAACGGAAACAGTATACGGTATCGGTGCTAACGGATTGGATGCCGATGCCTGTCGCAGCATTTACACAGCAAAGGGTCGTCCCAGTGATAATCCACTGATTTTGACGGTTCCGGATCAGGCAGCGGCTGCCAACGTAGCGGCAGAAATTTCACCGACGGCTAAAAAATTAATGAAAAAATTTTGGCCGGGTCCATTGACCATTATTTTCCCGCGCCAACCGCAGGTTCCTGACGCAGCAACAGGCGGCTTGGATACAGTAGCTCTTCGCTGTCCAGATCATGAAGTATGCCGCGCTTTCTTGCGATATGCCGGTGTACCGGTTGCAGGGCCAAGCGCTAATTTATCGACCCGTCCTAGTCCGACGACAGCGGCAGAAGTCATGCATGATATGGATGGCCGCGTTGATATGGTTATTGATGGCGGTCCGTGCCATATTGGTGTAGAATCGACGATTATTGAATGCAGAGGAGAAGACAGAGTAACCATTCTTCGTCCAGGCGGAATTACAATCGATATGCTGAAAGAGGTCGTGCCGCATGTCCGGCTGGACACGAATTTGGTCACAGGGCAAGGGGTGCCGAAGGCACCGGGCATGAAATATCGTCACTATGCGCCGTCAGCGCCGATGACAGTTGCTGTAGGAACGGTAGATGAAGTTGCAGACAAACTGCAGGAATTGTATACGAAAGCACAAAGAGAAAAGAAAACAGTAGGCTTTTTGGTAAGCAAAGAAGTTGGCGACCGTTTTCCAAAAGAGCACATGTTCGTTTGGGGACGTCATGAAGATAAAGAATCTTTGGCAAGACAATTATACAATGGGCTGCTGTCCTTTGATACAGACAAAGTAGACGTCATTTTGGCAGAAGGTGTCGATGGCGAAGGATTGGGAATGGCTGTAATGAACCGCATGAAAAAAGCAGCAGGCGGCAATGTCATATTGCTTTAATTTTATGCAGGTGTGTATAGATAGTTGATAGATAACGGAAAACGCGTCTTGGCACGTTTTCCGTTTTGGCGTATACTATATGTAGTGTTATTATACATTCATTGAGGGAGGAGCTATCATGAAATTAGTACTTGGCGCCGATCATGGCGGCTTTGATTTAAAAGAAAATATTAAAGAATATTTGAAAGAACAAAATATTGAATTTACAGATTATGGTACATTGACAGGTGAACGGTGCGACTATCCTGAAATTGCTAAGAAAGTAGCGGAAGCAGTAGCCGACGGCACGTTTGACCGCGGTATTTTAATCTGCGGCACAGGCATTGGTATTGGTATTGCTGCTAATAAAGTACATGGTATTCGAGCAGCTCTTTGCCATGATATGTTTTCGGCAGAATATTGCCGACGCCACAATGATGCCAATATTTTGACGATGGGCGGCCGTGTCATTGGCCCGGGGCTTGCCAGAGAAATTGTCCGCATTTTCTTAAGCACTGGTTTTGATGGCGGCAGACATGCCAAACGCGTTGCTATGATTACTGAAATGGATAAATAAGACAGGATAAAGGGGGTATTCACAGCATGCAGGTACAAGTCATCAATCATCCGCTGATTCAGCATAAAGTAACGCTGATGCGGAAAAAAGAAACAGGTTCCAAGGATTTCCGCAATTTATTAGAAGAAATCACAATGCTTATGGGATACGAAATTACCCGGGATTTTCCATTGGAAGATGTAGAAATAGAAACGCCTGTTTCGAAAATGATAGGAAAACAGATTAGCGGCAAAAAGATTGGCATTGTTCCCGTACTGCGTGCCGGTTTAGGCATGGTGCAGGGGCTTTTGGATCTGATGCCCAATGCCAAAGTAGGACATATCGGATTGTATCGCGATCCCCAAACGTTGGAACCAGTAGAATATTACTGCAAACTCCCTGATGTCCAAAATCGTGACTTTATTATTGTTGATCCTATGCTGGCAACTGGCGGCAGTGCATCGGCAGCTATTTCACTGCTTAAGGAAAAAGGAATACAACATATTAAGCTCATGTGTTTAGTTGCGGCACCACAGGGCGTAAAAAAAGTGAATACAGATCATCCCGATGTACGGATATTTGTAGCTGCATTGGATGACACATTGAATGAACATGGATATATTATACCAGGTCTTGGTGATGCCGGGGATCGTATTTTCGGCACCAAATAAACAGCAAATCCCTGATAGCACCATGTGTGCTTTCGGGGATTTTTCATAATTTTTAAGATGTACAGACCGGGTATCAAAAGACTATTGATTAGCTCCATATCTTGGACAAAACACTTGTTGCGTGCTATCTATCCACCCTCCGGAATATTTAAGATTGGCGCGCAGTAGCAGCGTATCCGATAAGTTAGGTAAAAACTACCAGTGCTAATTGCGCTAAATTTTAAAGTAAAGAAGGGATAGTGTGGAGAATATTGACTTAGAAAAATATATGAGACCGATAAGCAAAACCTTTGAAGAAATGCAGATGATGCTGCAGGTATTGCGCAGCGTATTTCCTATTGCACGACTTGTCGATCCGAATATGTTTCGTACGGTTAGCGTTAATGAAGGAAAAGATTTGCACATTTCTCCTTGCCATTGCTATGAAATATGGAAGCGGGATAAACGCTGTCAGGATTGTGCAGCGGAAAAAGCGTTAAAAACCAAATCACAGAGTATAAAGTTAGAGTACCTAGGAACAGATATTTATCAGGTAGTTGCTAAATACGTAGAAATCGAACATAATCCGTATGTATTGGAAGTAGTATATCCGCTTCTAGAAACCTCATTTCTTCACGAACATAAGGACAAACGGCTGATGCAGCGCTTAATTAAATATGACCATGAATTATATACGGATGCGCTGACAGGTGCGTACAACCGCCGTTATTTTGAAGATAAGATCAAAGAAAATTGTCCTGCAGGCGGGATAGTAGCTATCGATTTAGATGATTTTAAATTATATAATGATATATATGGACACGATGTAGGAGACAGCGTACTAAAAAAAGTAGTCGAAACGATTCGCTCCTGCATACGTCATGATGACTATTTAATCCGTTATGGCGGAGATGAATTTGTCCTTGTTATGCCATACATTGCAGAGAAAGATTTAGGCAGCAAGATGAAAACTATACAGCAGCGGGTTCATGACATCCAATTTGAAGAATATGAACATCTGCATGTTTCCATCAGTATAGGCGGCGTTATTTACGATGGCAAGTATATAGGGCAGTCACTGCGGCAGGCAGATAAATTGATGTATCAAAATAAGCTGCATAAGGACAACCTCTTAGATACAAAATATCATCTCGATAATCAGAAAAAGAAAAATGCTATTTTGGAAATGACTAACACGCGGCCGCTGATTGTCATAGCAGACAATGATGTCAAAAATCGTGAGATTTTGAGAAAAAATTTAGGGACGACGTATCGGATTTTGGAAGCGAACGATGGAGAAGAAGTTATGCAGCTGCTGCGGGAGCACAGTACGGATATTGCACTGATTCTGCTGGATTTTGTTATGCCCAAGATTGATGGCTTTGAAGTGCTATCCCAGATGAGAAAAAATCAGTGGTATAAAAAAATTCCGGTCATGATGATTTCCAGTAATGATTCTTTGAAAGATTTACGTCGTGCATATAATTTAGGCGTTATTGATTATATACAATGCCCGTTTGATTCATTGATTATCCGGCGTCGTGTGGCCAATATCATCATGCTCTACGCGAAACAGCGGCGCTTAATAAAAATCATCAAATCACAGATATATGAAAAAGAAAGAAACAACCGCATGATGGTCGATGTGTTGAGTCAGGTTATTGAATTCCGTAGTGTGGTAAGCAGTTTGCATATTAGGCATATTGGTGTATTGACACGAATTCTGTTAAACAAGCTGATGGAAAAAACTGATAAGTATCATTTGACGCGGAATGACAGAAGTTTAATTGTTACGGCATCGGCTCTGCATGATATAGGCAAAATTGCCATAGATGATGCGATATTAAACAAACCAGGCCCGTTGACCCACGATGAATTTGAAAAAATGAAACAGCATACTTTAATTGGTGCCAAAATGATTCGCAGCTTAAAAACGTATGAAGGAGAGAAACTGCTCAATATTGCGTATGAAATTTGTCGCTGGCATCACGAACGATACGATGGACGCGGCTATCCTGATGGTTTAACCGGCGAAGAAATTCCTATTTCTGCACAGGTAGTATCGTTGGCAGATGTATATGATGCCTTGACCAGCAAACGAGTATATAAAGATGCATACAGCCATACGCAAGCCATTACTATGATTTACAATGGGGAATGCGGTGCCTTTAATCCGTTGCTGCTGGAATGTTTGGATGACATACAAGATAGAATTAAAGAAGAAATGGATGTCAAATCGCAGATAAAAAATGACGAAAAAGAAATGAATATGGTGGCAGAAGAATTATTGCTTTACTAACAACAAGGATTGTGCTATATAAGTTGTGTCGTTTAGATGAATTATAGGTGCAACTGCATTCTTGCTGTAATAATACCAGGGAATATGAGCAAAAAACAAAGAGGCTTTGCATGAACATTTCATTCATGCAAAGCCTCTTTGTTTGGATGTTAGTTAATGAGCACATACAGATAAAGAAGAAATATCTTCCAAATTGTATGGTGTTTCCTGATAGACAATATTCAGCCAGTTGTGATAAAAAAGATGAGCATAACTGCACCACGTAAAGACTGGCGTATTCGCGTCATTATCGTTTGGATAATAATGCTTAGGTACGGCAATGGGCAGCCCTTTGCGTTTATCGCGCAAATATTCTGTTTCCAGCGTTCGTCGGTCATATTCAAAATGACCTAAGACAAAGAAGCGGCGATGGTCAGGTGTACCGATAATATTGATGCCGTTTTCTGCCGAACGCGATAAGATATCTAGCTGCGGTGTATTATATACTTGAATATCATCAATGGCAGTATGACGAGACTGTGGAATAAAATAGCGATCGTCAAATCCCCGCAGCAGCGGATGATTGCGTTGTGTCAACTGATATTCAAAAATACCGAACAACTTGGCAGGCAGCAATCGTTTATGGATGCCATAATAATGATATAATGCCGCTTGAGCTCCCCAGCAAAAATAGAGCGTGGAAAAGGCATGTGTCTTTGCCCAATCCAAATAGGTTGCCATTTCTGGCCAGTAATCAACATCTTCAAAGGGGATTTGTTCTACCGGCGCGCCTGTAATGATGAAACCATCGTAATAGTTGTCCTTGATTTCGTCAAAAACATAATAGTTATTTTCCAAATAAGACGGGTCAGTATGCGTGCTTTCATGACTGGTCGTATGGCAAAAGTCTACTTCTACTTGCAGGGGAGAATCACCCAAAAGGCGGAGAAGCTGCAACTCTGTCGGTTTTTTGAGAGGCATTAGATTGAGAATAAGGATATGCAGCGGCCGAATGTCTTGGTGCAGTGCGTGTCCTTTATCAATAGTACAAATACCTTCTTCATGAAGTTTTTCTTTGGCGGATAATCCGTCCATGATTTTTATTGGCATAGTTGCAGTCTTCCTTTACATATGTACAGTGAAATAAAATTAAATTTGATTTAAAGCATTTTCCAAATCAGCCAAGAGGTCGTCAACGTTTTCTAACCCTACGGAAATACGTACTGTACCCGGTGTGATGCCGCAAGCTTTCTGTGCTTCTTCCGAAAGCTGCTGATGTGTAGTAGAAGCCGGATGTACGAGCAAGGATTTGGAATCGCCTACGTTAGCAAGGTCAGAGAAAATATCCGAGCTGTCGATAAATTTGCGGGCTGCTTCATAGCCGTCCTTCAATTCAAAGGAGAAAATGGAGCCAGTTCCTTTCGGGAAGTATTTTTTAGCCAATTCATAATACGGTGAGGACGGCAAAGACGGATAGTTGACTTTGGCAACCTTAGGATGATTTTCAAGGAATGCGGCGATTTTTTGTGCGTTGGATACATGACGTTCAATGCGCAGGGACAAGGATTCTAAGCCTTGGATTAGGAGCCATGCGTTAAATGGGCTGATGCATGCGCCGAGGTCACGAAGTGCTTTAGCACGAATTCGTGTGACAAAGCCGGCACCAGGGACATCTGTAGCAAAGTTTACGCCGTTGTAGGATTCATCCGGAGATGCAAATTCTTTGAAGCGGCCGGAACCAGCCCAGTCGAATTTGCCGTTTTCTACGATTAAGCCGCCGAGTGTTGTGCCGTGGCCGCCGATAAATTTCGTAGCAGAATGTACGACAATGTCAGCACCGTGTTCAAGCGGACGGAACAGGAACGGAGTAGCAAAGGTATTATCAACAATAACGGGCAAGCCGTTTTTATGCGCGATTTCGGCGATAGCTTCAAAATCAGGAATGTTAATAGCTGGGTTGCCGAGGCTTTCCAAATAAATGGCTTTTGTTTTATCGTTGATGAATTTTTCAAACGAAGACGGGTCATCTGCATTGGCAAAATGTGTCGTAATGCCGAGATGTTTAAACGTTTCGGAGAATAGTTCTACTGTGCCGCCATATAATGTAGGAGCGGCAATGATTTCATCACCGGCACCGGCAAGGTTAATAATAGAGTAGGCAATAGCTGCTGCGCCGCTTGCTGTAGCTAAGCCGGCTGTACCGCCTTCCAAAGCAGCAATGCGTTTTTCCAATACATCCTGAGTCGGGTTGGTCAAACGGCTGTAAATATATCCAGGATCTTTCAAAGCGAAACGGTCTTCTGCCTGCTGTGTATCTTTAAAAACATAGGATGTTGTTTGGTAAATAGGAACGGCACGTGCGCCTGTTGCTGGATCAGGAACCTGGCCTGCATGCTGCTGTAATGTTTCAAATTTGTAATCTTTGTTTGTGCTCATAGTAAGTTTCCTCCTATATAGATGTAATGTATAAAATGATAATTTGACTTGAAAGAAGTTGTAATAAAAAAAGCTTCCATCCCTATATAAGGGACGGAAGCACCGTGATACCACCCAATTTCACTTAATCCTCACGAATTAAGCCTCTTCAGGTACGCAGGCTGTATGCCTTGAATACCATAGCACTGTAACGGGTGCGCCCGGACGGCCTAACTGTTCGACCAGTCTGCTCGGAGTCCATCTTCCACAAATCTCTTTGTATTCCCTTTCACCATGTGGGAACTCTCTGGGACAAATCCTTTCGTGTACTCTTCTCTTCATTGCAACACTATCAAGTTGTTGACGTAAGTCTATCATCAAAATTACCATTTGTCAAATCTTTTTTGAAGAAAAAATTGTAAAATTTAAAAGTAAAACCCAAGTTAAACGTTTTGTTTCTCGAAGAAATTTAAAAATACATAAAGAATATATTTTATAAGAAAGTGCCATTGAATACCAAAACTTTGAATTTATCATGTATAGTGCCATCATGCATAAAAAAATGGAAAATGGGAGCCGTATTTTGCTGGATTTTGTCATTAAGGCGTGTCATCCCATTTTGCTTGATTGGCAATAATTTTTTGAAATATTCGCATGAAGGTCTGTTGGTCTTTCGGGGAGATTCCCTGCAGGGAATGTTGATCGATGGCCTGCAGGGTTTGCTGTACCCAGCATGCTTTTTCTTTGCCTGTTGGTGTTAGGAAGATATGGGAAGCACGCTGATCTTGCGAGTCTTGTTCTTTGTACACGAGTCCTGTTTTTTCCATCCGTTTTAACAAACTTGTTACCGATGATTTATCCAGAATGCAGCCTAAGCCAATTTCTTTTTGTGAACAACCGTCGTGTGTCAAAAGAAATTCTAAAATTTTAGGTTGTCCCGGAAATAGTCCGGCAGCAGTAATTTGTTTTTGCAGGTGACGGTTGTTGCGGAAAAAACTTTCCAGTAACAATAGATGAAATGCATGTTCCATGGCAGTACCTTATTTCTTTAAATGCGTATCAAAAAATTGAATAATAATTTGCATGACTTCCGGTTGTATCCAGTATGGGCCGCCATGGGCTGCGCCGTGGACAAGATAGCGAGTAGCTTCGATATGATGGTTTGTCAAGGCTTGGCGCAGAAGCTCGGTTTGACTGGGAGAAATAACGGTGTCGGCGTCGCCGTGCATCAGGAGAAACGGCGATGTTTTGTCAGAAATATACGTCAAGGGATTGGCTGCTTTGACGCCGGCCGGATTGGCCGCTAAGCCGCCGGATTTTCCGCCGAATACAGGAGAGCCGTTGACCCAGAGCGATTCTGTAGCACCGTCAGAACGATGTTTTGCTTGTATTTCCGGCGAATAGTCAGCACCGATTTTTGTCAAATCTGAAACGCCGTATAAATCGACAACGGCTTGCACATCACTGCTTTCATTCAAAAAATCACCTTTGTCGAACTGTGTCGTGCCGTTGGTCGTTCCTGCCATAGCAGCTAGATAGCCGCCAGCCGAACCACCTAATACGCCGATGCGTGTCGGGTCAATATGAAAGGTAGTTGCATGAGCCCGCAGATAGCGAATAGACGCTTTTACATCTTCCAACGGGCCGGGAAATGTCGTCGTCGGGGCGACGCGGTAGGTAATGCTGGCAACAACATAGCCGTGTTCAGATAGCTCCGTCCGCTGTTGAATATAGCCGTCCTTGTTGGCATTGATGAAGCCGCCGCCATTGATGTAAACGATGGCAGGATGTGTTCCTTTGTCTAGTGGCATGGTGACATCCATTGTCAGCGCTTTGTTGGGATAGCCGCGGTCTGGTACCTGTGCATAGACGACGTTGGATACGAGCTGTACCATGGGTTTGCTGGGTGTTACTTTTAAAGGAATGGTAGATTCAGCAGCTAGTGCAGAGCCTGCCATCGTGCAGGCTAATACACTGAGCAGCAATATGCGGCGCATGGTGTGGTGTTTCATATGTAATGTTCATCCTTTCCGGTTTTATAAGGTAGTTGAATTTTTTATAGTTTGCATTCAAACTAAATATATCATATCAAGAATCCAACATATGTCAATACTGCGGAGAAAGCAATGCAAAACAGGAAACTTGCTACTTGCGTATAAATATACACGAACAGGGAAGAAATGACAGATAATGGAACTATATTGCATACCGAACATAGATGGTGGGAAAATAAAGAAAGACTATAGACGGGTATTGAATTTTTCCTTTATACTATAAACATAAGCAGCTCTTTTTGCAGAGAATAAAAGAGAGTTAATTCGTATCTAAATTATAAAATGGAGATGATAGGTAATGCATGTATCAGAAGTGATTTGCAGTCCTGTAACGATAGGAAAACATACGTTGAAAAACCGCATTGTCGTGCCGCCGATGGCAGATATTGCTTTGTCTATCCCAAAAGGATATGTCAATGAGTCTCTGCGCAGCCGTTATGCGTCATATGCCAAAGGCGGTGCCGGCTTGATTACGATAGAAGGAAGCAATGTAACTTGCATGCCGGATGTACGGGATGTCATTGCGATTTGGGATGATGCGTATATTCCTGGACTGCATATGTTGGCCCAGACGATTCAGAAAAACGGTGCGTTGGGACTTATCCAAATCATGAATATTGGTTTAAAAATGATGGAAGAAGATACCATTGCGTCCATACCCGCCCCCAAATTTTTAGCGTATCAGCAGGACTTTATACAAGGGGCGATTCGCTGTTGGAAAGCCGGTTTTGACGGTATCGAATTACATGCTGCGCACGGCTATTTTCTCAATCAAATTGTAGAGACCAGTAATCGGGCGGATGGGTATGGAAGCACGCTGGAACATCGGCTGCGCTATATTTGGGAAATCATAGAAGCGGTCAAAAAAGCGTGCGGCAGCACTTTTTTGGTATCTGTTCGCTTAGGCTGTCCGACTATCGCTGCGTTGGTGCAGGCAGCACAAATCTTAGAACAGCATGGAGCAGACATCATGAGTATATCCACTGGTATGCATAACTATCGCGATATACCGGCTAATTTTACGATGGACAGTAAACTCTATGCAGCATGGCAAGTAAAACAGCATGTACAGATACCGGTCATCGGCGTTGGCAATATCCAGTATGGAAAGGATGCGGTACAAGCCCTGACACACGGCTATGCAGATTTAATTGCTGTCGGGAGAAGTCATTGGGCTGACCCGGCATGGACCAAGCACGTTTTAGAAGGCAGGGAACCTAACCGCTGTTACCGCTGTAAGCCCTGTCGCTGGTTTAAAAACGGGCGTGATTGTCCGGCACGCTGCAATGTGTCTGGCAATGAAAATTAGAAGGCAACGACGTATTTATAACAAGGAGATGCATGTGTTGCTGCCAATAGCAGACTGCGGATAGCGTCGCATGCAGGCGATATAGCCGCAGCTCTTGACGAAAAGAAACTCTTTTTATATACTATATGTCACGATTACAACACCGCTCTGACTGTATCCGGCCAGGATAGGAAGCAGGGCGGTTTTTTTAATACATAAGGAGGCATAGATTGTGATAGAAACGATTACCAAAGCAGCTATTTTGGTTTCATTTATTTTTTGCGGGTATACATTGAAAAAAATAGGTCTTTTTGGTCAGGACGCATTTGCAACTATTTCCACGATTGTGTTTAATATTACATTACCGGCAGCTATTATTGTCAATTTAAATGGGATTCACTTTGCATCGAATTATTTGCTTATCAGTATACTTGCTATTATTTTCAACTTGATATTGGTAGGCGCAGGTTTTTTTGCAGGTCAGACTAAGGAAGAAAAAGTTTTTTATATGCTTAATATGAATGGGTATAATATAGGAAATTTTGCGTTGCCGTTTGTATCCTATTTTTTTGACAGTGCGGCCGTATTAATTGTATGTATTTTTGATGCCGGCAACTCACTCATGTGTCTGGGCGGTGCCTATGGACTTGCCTGTTGTGTGCAGGGACAAAAAGGAGAAAACATGGGAAAATTACTTTGCAAAACCATTTTTTCGTCTGTTCCGGTATTGACCTATATCTGCATGATTACTCTTTCGCTGTTATCGGTACAGCTGCCGGCGCCGATAATGGATTGGTTGAAAATTCCGGCTTCGGCCAATACGTTTTTATCTATGCTGATGATTGGTGTCGCGTTGGGCTTATCTCTTAAGAAAAAATATTTGCATATGATTTACACGAATATTGGATTGCGACTTGGTATATCAGTAGTGCTAGCAGCAAGTATTTATTTCTTCTTGAACTACGACATGGCGATTAAAAAAGTACTGATGATACTTTCTTTTGCACCGGTTGCCGGTATGGCGTGCTATTATACAGCTAAATTAAAAGGGAAAATAGAGGTCGCTGCGTGCGTCAATTCCTTTTACATTTTACTCTCTGTTATTGTGATGTCTGCTATGATTATTGTGTTAAGTCAAATATAAAAAAAGGGTTGCAACAAAATGAGAATTTTTAGTTCATTTTGTTGCAACCTTTTTATCGTTTGATAGGCATAGGTTCCAGTATTCGATTCATTTTCTTTACGCTTTACTCCCGAAAACTAGAAATGATAAAGGAAGGACAAGAAAAAATGCGTTATTACTGCAGTAAAAAAGATTCGAGTGAGTTAGGAATTGTATTGGGATTGCGTGTGATATAGTAACTGTCTACTTTAGGCGGCTCAAAATCGAGAAGCGGAATAGCGCGGAGTCTTCCCTGTGTCAAATCGTCTTCTACCAAACTGTACGGCAGGAACGTATAGCCAATGCCATCTGCGACGTATTGCGGCAGTTTAGTGCTGTTGTCGATTTCCAGGGGAAATCGATGATATCGCGGAAATAGGTCTTGAATATATAAGCCCTGCAGGGCAAAATTACAAAACAAATAGTCTATTTTTTGCAGGTCTTCTTTATAAATGCCCTTGGCATAGGCCGTATTGGCTGATTGGCAAACTAAAACCAAGGTATCCGTGCGGTACGGGCGGCAAATGAAGCCGTCGCGAAAAAAAGCACTAAACGAAAAAATGGCATCCAGCGCACCGTCTTGCAGCTTGTGCAGCATGTCTGTTGTATGACTGATAGTCACCGAAAGGGAAACGGAAGGCTTGGTTTTCAAATACTTTCGGATTCGTTTTTGCAGATGGCATTCATAAATGGTATTCGTTGTACCGATATGAATTTTTTTTGTGTATTTAGGTGCTGTTTGAATATCCTGTAAAGCGGTCAATTCCAAATGAACTAGCTGTTGGGCATAGTCGAGAAATTTTTGTCCGGACGGTGTCAAATCGACCTGTTTGTGATTGCGGATAAATAAAGAAACGCCTAATTCATTTTCTAAATCGCGAATACGATTCGTAACTGTAGACTGGGCAACAAAAAGCTGTTGTGCTGTTTTGGTAAAATTTTTGATTTGAGCTAAGGTAATAAACGTGCGAAGGGTCGTCGTATCCATAGGAAAAATCCTCTCTAAAACGATGATTTGAATTTCGAATTGATGAAATTAAAATAATCTATTTCACAAATTATACAGGCATATTATATAATAGTTTTTGTAAAGAAACAATAAATTGAAAGAACGTTTCAATTTTAATGCTTTTTAAGAAAATGGAGCTGAATAGAATGAATAAGAAAACTGTCCCGTTTACCAAAGAACAAATTGAAAAAATTATTACTGAATATCCTACGCCGTTTCATATTTATGATGAAAAGGCAATTGTAGATAATGTACGGAAATTAATTAAGGCCTTTTCATGGGCACCGGATTTTAAAGAATATTTTGCTGTTAAGGCGACACCGAATCCGTACTTGATGAAACTGCTCAAAGCCGAAGGCGTTGGTGCTGACTGCAGTTCGATGGCTGAATTAGTATTGTGCGAAAAAGTAGGTATTACGGGTCATGATATTGTATTTTCTTCCAATGATACACCGTATCCGGAATATAAAAAAGCAATGGAATTAGGCGCATTGGTTAATTTGGATGATATTTCCATGATTGAATATTTGGAACAATATGGCCCATTGCCGGAATGGATTTGTGTTCGTTATAATCCGGGTCCTTTGATGAAAGAAGGCAATGCGATTATTGGTACACCGGAAGAAGCTAAATATGGCATGACTCGCGGACAGGTTTTTGAAGCTTTCCGGATTATGAAAGAAAAAGGCGTTAAACATTTTGGCTTGCATACAATGGTTGTATCCAATGAATTGGATGTCAATGGTTTGATTAATACGGCTAAAATGATGTTTAATTTGGCTGTTGATGTACAAAAAAATGTAGGCATTAATATTGAATTTCTTGATTTTGGTGGTGGTATTGGTCTTCCGTACAAACCGGAACAGTCTTTTATTGATTACGATGTACTTAGCAAGGGCATTCAGGAATACTATGAAGAAATTATGGTACCGGCTGGACTTGGCAATATTCGCATGTCTTTTGAATGTGGTCGTGCGATTACCGGCCCGTATGGGTATTTAGTTACAACGGCTATTCATCATAAACATATTTGGAAAGAATATATTGGCGTAGATGCCTGCATGGCAAACTTGATGCGTCCAGGCATGTATGGCGCATATCATCACATTACTGTTTTGGGCAAAGAAAATGCACCGAAAGACCATATTTATGATGTGTCTGGCTCTCTTTGTGAAAACTGCGATAAATTTGCCATTGACCGTGCTCTTCCGGAAATCGTTGACGGTGATATTTTAGTTATTCATGATGCGGGTGCACATGGACATTCTATGGGCTTTAACTATAATGGCAAACTTCGTTCGGCTGAATTGCTGTTGCACGAAGATGGTAGTGTTACGCAGATTCGCCGTGCAGAAACACTGGATGATCTGTTTGCAACTTTAGATTTTTCTAACTTATAATCTTAATATTAACTATAAAGCTCCGGCTGTGTACAGGTTTTAACGAACCAGATAACAGAAGGGGCTTTTTATTTATGTATCTATCAGGTACAATAAAGAAGAATGTACAGTCAGAAAATAAATTGCATGAGAAGGTGTAAGCGATGGACAGTCGTACGAGAAGGTTGCAGATTATGGATATGCTGCAACAATCCCAAGGTGCTATTACAGGAAGCGAATTATCTAAACACTGCAATGTAAGCAGACAGATTATTGTCGGGGACGTAGCTATTTTACGGGCGCAGGGCATCCATATTATTTCTACGCCACGGGGATATCAACTGATTGCAAAACAAAAAGGCGGTATGCAGCAAGTTTTTGTGTGTTGTCATGGGCAGGAAATGATGGAAAAAGAATTAAATGCGATTATCGATAATGGTGGTATTGTTCATAATGTCGTTGTCGAACATGAAGTATACGGTGATTTGGAAGGCAAACTGAATCTTCATTCACGACGGGATATACAGCAGTATCTCAAACGAATGAGTGAGTCGAAAGCTGAATTGCTCAGCAGCATCAGCGGCGGCATTCACACGCATTTGGTGGAAACGGCAAATGCAGAAGACCTGGCAGCTATCCAAGATGCGTTGGAAGCGCTAGGTGTATTATACGAATAATAGAAATAGGTAAAAAGCAATGGAAAACAGAATTTTTCTATTGCTTTTTTTTATATAGCGTGTACAATAAGCAATGTAAATATATGTGTCAAGACAACTGTAAATAAGGAGTGTGTAAAACATGGTTTTAGAGCGACTGGAGGCATTACCAGTAGGGCGGTTTCATTACAAATTGTTGGGAGTTACCGGCCTTGGCTGGCTGTTTGATTCGATGGATACGGGATTGATTGCGTTTATTTTACCGGTCTTAGCTAAAGAATGGCAGCTGGCACCCGGTCAGATGGGCTTGATTGGCAGTATTGGCTTAATTGGCATGGCATTGGGAGCTGTTATTTCGGGAACTGTAGCAGATCATATTGGACGTAAAAAAGTATTTACAATTACGGTATTATTATATAGTATTGCTACGGGATTATGTGCTGTATCATGGGATTATACGTCATTACTGATTTTCCGCTTTTTGGTAGGGTTTGGTTTAGGCGGGGAACTGCCTGTAGCGGCGACACTGGTATCTGAATACGCACCAGCGAGAGTTCGCGGCCGCTTCATTGTATTATTAGAAAGCTTTTGGGCTTTGGGATGGATTGTGGCTGCTTGTATTGCATATTTGCTGATTCCTGTATATGGTTGGCGCATTGCCTTTGTTATAGGTGCTGTTCCTGCATTGTATACCTTCTTGATTCGTATTCATATGCCGGAGTCTGTGCGGTATTTGTTATCTAAAGGACGTGTTGAAGAAGCAAGACAAATTGTCATAAAATTGGAAACGATGATGCATGTACCAGTAAAACCGTTTGATAAAGAAACGGAAACGCTGCCTGTCAATGAACCCGTTTCTGTCGTTACGCTATGGCGTAAACCCTTTTTGACACGGACAATTATGCTCTGGCTGGTATGGTTTGGTATTATTTACAGCTACTATGGCATCTTTATGTGGCTGCCGTCTCTTGTGTTCCAACAGGGATTTACTGTGGTCAAAACGTTTGAATATGTGTTGGTTATGACATTAGCGCAGTTGCCTGGGTATTATTGCGCAGCTTGGCTTGTTGATAAAATCGGAAGAAAATATACGCTGTCTGTCTTCTTGCTGTGCAGTGGTATTGCCAGCTATTTCTTTGGACATTCTACCAGTGCAGCAGCACTTATGTCTTGGGGAGCTGTTATGTCATTTTTTAATTTAGGTGCTTGGGGTGTGCTGTATACATACACGCCGGAAATGTATCCGACATCTATTCGGGCGCTGGGAAGCGGCTGGGCAGCCGGCTTTGGCCGTTTTGGCGGCATGGCGGCCCCCATTTTGGTTGGACTGATGCTGTCTCAAGGATTTGGCATCGGCAGTGTCTTTTATATGTTTGCTTTTGTATTTATCGCCGTATCGGCAATTGTTATGGGGCTGGGTATTGAAAGCAAACAGAAAGATTTGGAAAGTTTATCCAAAGGATAACAAAAAATATAGATATTTTGTAAAAAAGCTGTCAATTTTATGTTGACAGCTTTTCTTTTTGATGATAGAATACTTCATGTCGCATGACTTCGGGAGTAATCAAAATGTAAGTTTTAAGTTTCGAATGATAAAAAAAATGTTTTGACAAAGCGGAATTGATGTGATATACTGATTAAGCTTTGAGATTACAGAGCAGTGCATAACTGTTAAAAATCTTAAAGAAAAAGTTCTTGACAAACTCGTGTGAGTTTGGTAAGATATACAAGCCGTCGCAAGACGGCGATGACCTTTGAAAACTGAACAATGTAAGAATCGAATGAACGCCAGAGTGCGAGGTCGTTTCTTTGCTTGGCAGAGAAACAGACGTCAATCAATTCAAAAACGTGATGAAATCATCACGCCAAAAACAATAATTTGAGCCAAACGGCTCTTCACATATCATGGAGAGTTTGATCCTGGCTCAGGACGAACGCTGGCGGCGTGCTTAACACATGCAAGTCGAACGAGAGGACATGAGAAGCTTGCTTCTTATGAATTCGA
>JBNMKW010000026.1:0-31139 GCA_050874545.1 Megasphaera sp.
ACAAACTTCTTTTTGGATTTCCTGTCCCCGTGCATTCGTTGGCAGTGCCGTGCCGTTGTGAAGGAAAAAAGCTCTGCCACTGTACTGCCGGCAGCCCCTTTTGTCAGAAATAACGATGGAGCAGTCTGTTCGGCTGACAAGGGCTGCTAAATCCAATTTAACACGCTTGTCACAAAGGCCACTGTATGTGCCGGCTGCCAAAAATCCTTGAGGAACACATGCCGTATCCTGTACCTGTTTCATACGAACTCCACCTTTCTTCACATTCTACCTGCTCTGCAATATCATTTATTTTAATAAATTCAGCCCTGTTTTCGGGTCTACACCCATCATAATATTCATGTTTTGAATAGCGGCACCCGATGCACCTTTGCCCAAATTATCAAACAACGAAGTCAAAACAATGCGGTCGTCATTGCCGGAAACGATAATTTCCATGTCATCATACCCACTGAGACTGTTAGCTGCAATAAAGCCGCCTTTATCTTCGCCAAGAGGAAGTACATGGATGAAGGGGCAGTTTTCATAATGTGCAGCCAGTGCCTGCCATACATCCTGCATCGTCGGAGCCCCGTTAAGCAGTGCCGTAAATAAAGGCACCATGACTTCCATGCCGCTGTAATAATCATCAACAATAGGTGAGAAAATCGGTTCTTGTTCCAGTCCGCAGATAGCTACAATTTCTTTCAAATGTTTATGCTTCTGTACCAGACCGTACTGCCGCGGAGCTAAGAGCTCACTATTTTTATCCGTACTTTCATACTGGCCAATCATTTTTTTGCCGCCGCCGCTGTAACCGGTAAGAGAAACTGCAGATATAGGATAACTTGCCGGCATGATGCCTGCCTGCACAAGAGGCTGCACCAGTGAAATAACGCCGCTGGCATGACATCCCGGATTGCCAACTCTGTCACTGGCAGCAATTTTTTCTGGCTGCTGCAGCGATAATTCAGGAAAGCCGTATGTCCATCCCGGAGCAGTTCGATGGGCCGTAGACGTATCAATGATGCGAACATGACAATCCGCTGCCAATTCGACTGCTTCTTTTGCCGCTGCATCAGGCAGGCAAAGAAATGCAATATCTGCCTGTTTCATACAATCTTTGATCGCCGCCGGATCTTTGCGCAGCTCTTCAGCAATGGGAATCAGTTCAATATCATCCCGATGCTGCAGCCGTTCATGAATTCTAAGTCCTGTCGTGCCTTCATGTCCATCAATAAATACGTTTGTCATGCCAACCTATCTCCATTCTTCTATACGTCGGTGCAGACAAGTTCTGCACCTTGTTATTAATTGAATTTTTATTCATTATATATGTATTTTAATATTATGTCAAGATAAATATTGCATGATTTACATAAAAACGACATTTTTTCCGTTTTTTTACTTTTAAATATACTTATTATACAAAAAAAATAAAGCTCTTCTCGCACGGGAAGAGCTTTATTCAAACAGCCATTCTATTTAGACTGCATATTATTTATCCATGTCATAGTCCTGCAACGCTGCGACATGATGATAGCCGTCGTTTTTACCTTTATTCGCAAATACGCGGAGTACTTCACGAGCTGTATCCAAAGAGGTAAGGCAGGGAACTGCTAATTCTACAGCCATACGGCGAAGGTTAAAGCCATCGCGTTCCGGATGTTTGCCATACGTAAGCGTATTAAGAACCAAATCAATTTTGCCGCCGCGAATGAGGGTTGCAATGTTTTCACCCGTTTCATGAATCTTACGAACCACATCGACAGGCATGCCATTTTCGTTGAAGTACTTACCTGTACCTTCTGTTGCAATAATATGATAGCCCAAATCCTTAAAGCCGTGTGCCAGCTGTAAGGCTTCTGCTTTATCGCGGTCTGCAACGGTAACCAAAATCGTGCCGCCTGCCGGAATACGCATCTTAGCCCCGTTAACGGCTTTGTACAATGCTTCCGAATAGGATTTGCCGATGCCCATAACTTCACCGGTAGATTTCATTTCCGGCCCAAGAGCAATTTCAGCTAAGCCAATCTTACTGAAGGAGAATACCGGTGCTTTGGCAGCCACATGAGATTTAGCCGGCATTAAGCCGCTGCCATAGCCCATATCTTTCAATGTTTCGCCCAAGGCAATCCGTGTAGCGATTTCGACAATCGGGAAATGGGTTACTTTGCTCAAGAACGGTACAGTACGGCTGGAGCGCGGGTTGACTTCGATAATATAGAGTTTGCCTTTAGATACGACAAACTGGATATTGACAGAGCCTTTAACCTGTAATTCCAAAGAAATACGTGTCGTATAATCGACGATTTGGTCAATCATATCCTGATCCAAATGCTGTGGCGGATATACGGCAATGGAGTCACCGGAATGAACACCAGCACGTTCGACCTGTTCCATAATGCCCGGAATATATACATCCGTACCATCGGCAACGGCATCGACTTCAACTTCACGGCCTACCATGTATTCATCAATGAGGATTGGATGATCCGGAGATGCGATAACGGCTTCACGGAGATAGCGTTCCAATTCTTTTTCGTTGTAAACGATTTCCATGGCACGGCCACCGAGAACGTAAGACGGACGAACGATGAGCGGGAATTCCAATTCTTGTGAAACTTTCATCGCTTCTTTATCGCTGGTTGCAATACGGCCGTCCGGACGAGGAATATTCAGTTTAGATAATACTTCATCAAACCGTTCACGGTCTTCTGCACGGTCCATGCCTTCTACAGAAGTACCCAATACTTTAACGCCACGTTTAGCTAAAGGAGCTGCCAAATTGATAGCTGTCTGGCCGCCAAACTGGCAAATAACGCCAACTGGTTTTTCTTTATCGACAACAGCCATGACATCTTCTACCGTAAGTGGTTCAAAATACAAGCTGTCCGATGTATCAAAGTCTGTACTTACTGTTTCCGGGTTGTTATTGACAATAATACTGTTCATGCCAGCTTTGCGCAGTGCCCAAGCAGAATGAACGGAGCAGTAGTCAAATTCAATCCCTTGACCGATACGAATCGGGCCGGAACCCAGTACGATAACACTCTTGTCGCCAAGCGGTTTAACTTCGTCTTCAGCGGCATAGCAAGAATAATAATATGGTGTAGCTGCTTCAAATTCGGCAGCGCATGTATCAACCATCTTAAATGTTGGTGTAATCCCTTTGCTGACGCGGAAATTGCGTACTTCTTCTTCTGTTTTACCAACAAATCCAGCAATAATGACATCGGGCATGCTGTAACGTTTTGCCAGACGCATATTGTCTTCATTCATGCCGTTTTCTTTGAGGTCTTCTTCCAAATCAACGATGTTTTTGATTTTATTGATAAACCACATATCATAGCCTGTGATATTGTGAATTTTTTCTTCACTAATCCCAACACGCAGTGCCTGTGTTACAACAAAGAGGCGTTCGTCATCCTGCTTGGACAAAAGTTCGGCAATTTCAATAATATTCTTACCTTCCATTTTTTTCATGCTCAAGTAGTTGACGCCGATTTCCAAGGAACGTACCGCTTTAAGCAATGCCCCTTCAAAGCAGCGGTCCAAGGACATGACTTCACCGGTTGCTTTCATCTGGGTACCCAATGTTTTATCTGCCAAAGCAAATTTTTCGAACGGCCAACGTGGGAATTTGACAACGCAGTAATCCAGTGTCGGTTCAAAGCAAGCTGTCGTTTTGCCGGTTACAGCATTGGTAATCTGATCCAGCGTCAGACCTGTTGCTACTTTAGCAGCTACTTTAGCAATCGGATAACCCGTTGCTTTGGAAGCAAGTGCTGAAGAACGGCTAACACGCGGGTTAACTTCGATAACGTAGTACTGATTGCTGTTCGGATCGAGAGCATACTGTACGTTGCAGCCCCCTTCAATCTTCAAGCGGCGGATAATAGCCAAGGATGCCGTACGCAGCATCTGATACTGCAAGTCGTTCAATGTCTGACTCGGTGCTACGACGATGGAGTCGCCTGTATGAATACCTACCGGGTCAATATTTTCCATGTTGCAGACGATAATGCAGTTGTCTGCTTTATCACGCATAACTTCGTATTCGATTTCTTTCCAGCCAGCAACAGAACGTTCTACCAAAATCTGATGAATCGGGCTGAGTTTGATGCCGCGAGTAGCAATCATAAAGAGTTCTTCTTCATCTTTGGCAATGCCGCCGCCTGTACCGCCAAGGGTAAAGGCCGGACGAACAATAATCGGATAGCCAATTTTATCTGCAAAATCAACAGCAGACTGTACATCTTCAAAAATGTCGCTTTCCGGTACAGGCTGGTTAATGTCTTTCATTGCCTTTTTAAAGAGTTCACGGTCTTCTGCTTCTTCAATCGCCGAAAGATGCGTGCCTAAAAGTTTAACATTATATTTTTCAAGGACGCCGGCATTGGCAAGTTCTACAGCCATGTTAAGACCTACCTGACCTCCCAGTGTTGCCAACAAGCCGTCCGGGCGTTCTTTTTCAATAACTTCCGTGACATAATCCAAAGAAATCGGTTCTACATAGACACGGTCAGCAATATCTTCATCTGTCATAATCGTAGCCGGGTTGCTGTTGATGAGGACAACTTCCAGTCCTTCTTCTTTCAAAGCCCGGCAAGCTTGTGTGCCTGCATAGTCAAATTCTGCTGCCTGGCCGATAATGATAGGGCCGGATCCAATAACGAGTACTTTCTTCAATCCTTCTACCATGTTAGTTTTCCTCCATCATTTTGATAAATTGTTCAAACAAATACAAGTTATCAGTCGGTCCCGGTGAAGCTTCCGGATGATACTGAACACACATAATTTTTTTCGATGGGCATTCAAAGCCTTCCAATGTATTATCGTGCAAGTTGCGGTGTGTAATAATGACATCGTCCGGCAATGTTTTTTCATCCACAACATAGCCATGGTTTTGCGACGTAATATATACTCGGCCTGTACGAACATCTTTAACCGGATGGTTGGCACCACGGTGTCCGAATTTCAACTTCATCGTTTTGCCGCCCAATGCCTGACCCAGCATCTGCAGTCCCAAGCAAATCCCAAAAATCGGCTTTTTGCCAATCATTTTTTTGACTTCTTCTACAATATACGGTACATCTTTCGGGTCACCAGGGCCATTGCTGAGGAAAATGCCGTCCGGATTGACAGCCAGCACATCTTCGGCTTTCGTTTCAGCAGGGAAAATGGTCAAGCGGCAGTTGTTGCGTACCAATTCACGAAGGATGTTGCGTTTTGCGCCATAGTCCATAACAGCAACATGGAATTTGCCGTCACCCATATGCTGAATTTCTTTGGTCGTAACGCGGCGTACAACTTGCGTTTCCAAAGGCGTGTCAAATAATTCCTTTACGGCATTTTCAGACATATCAGCCGGTACAATGACACCTTTCATAACACCTTGGCTGCGGATAGCGCGCGTAACGGCACGTGTATCTACCCCATATAAGCAGGGGATATGGTGCGTACGGATAAAGGTAGATAATTCACCTTCATTTTGCCAGTTGCTCGGCTGATCACACAATTCGCTGACAACAAAACCGGCTGCATACGGACGATCAGCCTGTTCAATTTCATGGAACAGCCCATAGTTGCCAATCAATGGATAGGTCATCGTAATAATCTGGCCTGCATAAGACGGGTCTGTAAACGTTTCTTGATAGCCAGTCATACCTGTATTAAATACGACTTCGCCAACAGCTGGTTCTTCCATGAGCAGCTGGCCATAAAATTTTTGTCCATTCTCTAAAATGAGAACACCCTTCATCGTAAAACCTCCCCATTTTTCATGACAAATTCACCGTTTACGATTGTAGCGGCTGCTTTGCCTTTAAATATCATTTCATCAAACGGCGATGCTTTGCCTTTAGAATAGAACTTGTCAGCATCTACCGTCCATTCTTTATCTAAATCCAGAATCGTCAAATCTGCATCTTTGCCTTCAGCAATGACACCGGCATCCAATCCCAAAATCTTAGCCTGTGCCGTAGACATAGCATTGACAATCGTCATCAAATCTACTGTACCTGTATGATATAAATAGGTCAAGACAGCACCAACACTGGTTTCCAAGCCGACAAAACCACTTGGTGCCAAGTTAAATTCCTGGTCTTTTTCTTCCCATTCGTGCGGTGCATGGTCTGTGACAATGGCATCAATCGTGCCGTCTTTTAAACCTTCAACGACAGCTTGACGATGATCTTCCGAACGCAGTGGCGGATTGACTTTAAACCGCGGGTCATACGTACGTAATGCTTCATCTGTCAAAATTAAATGCTGCGGCGTAGCTTCAGCTGTAACCTGTACGCCTCGTTTTTTAGCCTGTCGAACCAGTTCCACGGCATTTTTCGTACTGATGTGAGCAATATGTACCGGTGTATGCGTAGCTTCTGCTAAGAAAATATCACGAGCAACTGCAATATCTTCCGCTACTGCCGGACGGCCCTTCAAGCCCAGTTGGTTGGATACAACGCCTTCATGCATTTGGCCGCCTTCAACCAAACGCTGTTCTTCACAATGATCAATAATCACTTTATGGAACATGCTGGCATATTCCATAGCTTTACGCATAAAATCAGAATTTTCTACATAACGACCGTCATCAGAAAAAGCAACCACGCCGGCTTTAGCCATGCCGCCCATACCGGACAGTTCTTCACCAGCCAAGTTCTTGGAAATAGCACCGATAATTTCTACTTTTACGGACGCTTCTTTTTCAATCTTATATTTCATGCCGTCTGCGATGATAGCTTTATCAATAACAGGATTGGTATTCGGCATCGTTGCGACACGCGTAATACCGCCGGCTGCTGCTGCCTGCGTTCCTGTTTTTATTGTTTCTTTGCCGGATTGGCCAGGTTGACGAAGATGGACATGCATGTCCATAAATCCAGGTGCTACGACAAGACCGGACGCATCGTATACTTCCGCACCTTCTGCCGGAAGATTCTTGCCAATGGCTTTGATTTTACCGTTTTCAATCAAAATATCGCAAATTTCATCTTGCTGTACAGCCGGGTTGATTACCCTGCCTCCCTTAACGAGCAGTGTCAACGTCATCGCCTCCCATAATTGTCAAATACAATACTGCCATCCGAACAGAAACGCCGTTTTTGACTTGTTCCTGAATAGCGGAATGGTCACTGTAGCAGGTATCGGTTTCGATTTCAATACCTCTGTTCATTGGGCCCGGATGAAGAACGAGAACATCTTTCTTCGCCAAGGCCAGCCGTTCTTTATTGATGCCGAATAAATCATTGTATTCACCGGCACTTGGGAAAAAGCCAATGCCCTGCCGTTCTTTTTGAATACGCAGCACGTTGATGACATCCGCATCCTTAATCGCTTCTTCTAAGTTATAATGGACTGTTACGCCCATGGATTCCAATTCCGGCTGCAGCAGTGTCCGCGGACCGACTAAATGAACATCCGCTCCCATTGTCTTTAAGCCGTAAATATCGGAACGAGCTACACGGCCATGGTCAATATCACCGACGATGACCACTTTTAAGCCGTCAATATGACCTTTGCGTTCCGTAATCGTAAACAAATCGAGCAGGCCCTGCGTCGGATGGGCATGTGCGCCGTCACCGGCATTAATAATAATCGGTGAAACGCACGTATCAGCAAACCACGGCGAACCTTCCTGTTTTTGACGCATGACAATCGCATCAACACCCATTGCTGTAACAGTCAGGAGAGTATCCCGAAAGCTTTCCCCTTTTTGGATAGAGCTGCCGCGCGGGGTAAAGTTAATAACATCTGCCCCTAAATATTTCGCTGCCATTTCAAACGAGCCGCGTGTACGTGTACTGGGTTCCCAGAACATATTGCAAACTGATTTGCCCTTGAGAAGTGACAATTTCTTGTTGCCGCTGTTGACGACAGCTTTCATTTTCTTTGCCACTCGCAGTATCATTTCAATATCTTCTTTTGGTACTCCTTGCAGCCCTAACAGGCTTTTGCCCTGAATACTAGCCATTGGAATCCTCCTTATATAAAAAAAGACCTCTGCCGAAAGGCAAGGTCATATCGTAAGCATGGCAAAATATGTCCCTTTTTAGCCTCTCTGGACTATATTAAAGGTACAATCACTACATTGTGAATAGCGAGGCCTCACGGGACCTCCGTCATATTCTTATATTATTTTATATATATGCTGTCATAAAGTCAAGAATTTTTTGCTGTATCTTCCAAAGTTATATAAGAAAAAACTGGAACCGCGAAAACAGTTCCAGTTTATTTTCTTACTAGTTTCTAAAAGTTAAAAAATTGAAAATGCGGCTGTTCCTCTGTCATAGGAAGTTCAGGGAATCCCGTGGGCTGGGGCTGAATAATCATGAAGACCAATGCAGCCAGTACAACTATGCCCAATGTCCAATAGGAGAACTTGCCTTTGGTGCTGTGCGTTTCCACGCCAAAAAAGCGGATGCCTACGGCTGCGCCAATCGTGGAAAACAGTGCGCCCAATGAAAAATATCTAAAAATCAGATACGCAGCAATTAAGCCGACCACCATAGCCGAATTGATGACAATCGGATAACAACGGGACAGCACAGACTGTTCATTGCGCCGCATGGCCGTAAGCCAGTCCGTGGCATCGATACCTGTAAGGCCTGCCAAAAAAGTCGTGCCGTACAAAATCGTATCCCATGAGCGGTTCCATTTTTTACGATCACCGGCAAACCACATCAGTACCGCAAAGGCAAGAATGACGATGCCTGCTAAAATATAATAATATGCTGCCGGAACAAAATTGACAATAACCGCGCCGATGACGACGAATACACTGGCAATAACGCACATCTGTACAAGTTGTCCTTTTGTCGGTCGAACTTTTTGAGGAATCCCTTGGTATATCTTGGCAAAAATTTCCAGCAAAAAGACGATGACAAAAAAGACTATGCCGAAAAACGGGCTGATAGCCGCTAAAATAACCGTAATAAATACAGGCAGGAGAAATTTGACACCCGGAAAGATGACAAACGTCTTCATATTCATGCGATGTTCCTGCGAATATACCGTAAAGTACGTAAAAACGTTAAACAACAGCATGGCAACGATGAGTTCACCCGGTTTTGCGCCCATGTAGAGAAAAATCATAAGCAGGCACATGCTCATATTCATACCCGTAAAACGGGAAAATACAGCTCCGAGAAGACCGGCACCAAAAAACGGCAAAATAGCTGATAATAATTCCATATTCTATTTTCAGCCCTTTCTTATTTCAAATGATGGCTGCCGCGTTCTGTCATCGGTACGCCTTCTTTGCAAAGCGGGCAGTTATCCGGTTGGTATGTCGGAACTGTCAAATGGAGCAATGCCTGAACGTTTTCTTTAGGAACGCCAAATTCTGCCTTGCCGCCGCTGCGGTCTACCAAAAGGCCGACACCGACAATGACGCCGCCGGCTTTCTTAACAACATTGACAACTTCCTGTACAGAACCGCCGGTCGTAACGATATCTTCTACGATAAGAACACGTTCACCCGGTTCGATATGAAAACCGCGGCGCAGCGTCATGACGCCTTTTTCACGTTCTGTAAAAATAGCGCGGGTTCCCAATGCTTTGCCGACTTCATGAGCCAGTAAAATGCCGCCGGTCATCGGTCCCATAACAGTCTGCACGTTTTGGTCTTTAAAACGTTCAGCCAATTCTTTGCAAAGCTTTTCCGTATATTCCGGATGCTGAAGAACATTGAATTTTTCGACATACAACGGGCTGTGAAGGCCGGATGTAAGAAGGAAATGGCCTTCCAATACGGCTTTGGTTTCAACTAATAATTGTTTTACTTCTGCTTCTGTCATCATAACGTACTATACCCCCTGAATTTCTGCTAAAATTTTGCATACTGCTTCTTGCGGATTATCAGCCTTCGTAATTGGGCGGCCGATAACCAAATGTGATGCACCGTCTTTGAGTGCTTGTGACGGTGTTGTAAACCGTTTTTGGTCATTAGCAACGGCAAAAGACGGGCGAATTCCCGGTGTAACAATCAGGAAATCCGGGCCATTCATTTCCCGAATTGCTTTAGCTTCATACGGTGAAGAAACCGTGCCGTCTACGCCGGCTTCTTTGGCCAGTTTTGCCAGCCGACGCACCGTTTCGGCAATACTGTATTTACCGCCGATTTCCTGCCAGCCTTCTTCATCAATACTAGTCAGTACCGTAACAGCCAGCAGTTTTGGCCGTTCGATGCCAAGCTTAGCAGCTTCGTCCTGTACGGCTTCTGCCGCTGCCGCCATCATGGCTTTGCCGCCCGTACCGTGCAATGTCATCAAATCAGCACCCAAACGCGTCAGTGCCCGAATACTCTGTCCTACGGTATTGGGAATATCATGTACTTTCAAATCCAAAAACACATGCTTGCCCTGGTCTTTTAAATACCGTACTGCATCCGGTCCGGCACTGTAAAACAATTCCATGCCGACTTTATAAAAAGAAACACTGTCTCCCAGTAATTCCACGAGCTTTTTCATGTCCTCTAGCGAATGGACATCCAAAGCAGTAATAATACGATTATCTGCCATCTGTAAACCTCCTTGTGGATATATAGGCATATCTAATTCATTATGTCATTTTTTATATATGCTGTCAACGACTGAATGAATCCAGCTGCGTGACTCCGTCTGAAGTTTTATGGGCTGTCAGAATGCAAGCTGTATCTACTAACTTTTTCAAATGACACAATGCGCTGCCAAACGCTGTACAGCTATATAAAAATAAGGTTCGCCTGCTCGTGCGAACCGGCGAACCTCACGTTTTATTCTATTCGTATGCTGCAGCATATCTTCCAGCTTTTACGGTACCAGTTTATTTAATAGGATAATCCTGCAGTGCTTCGTAGCCTTCTTCACCCGTACGGATTTTGACTGCATTGTCAATTGTCGAAACAAAGACTTTGCCGTCACCGTATTTACCCGTATACAATACTTTCTTTGCTACATCAATAATCGTCCGCGGCGAAATTTTGGAAACGACTATTTCTACACGTACCTTCGGCATCAGTTTTGCTGAAACTTTGGCGCCACGATACAATTCTGTGCGTCCTTTTTCAATGCCAAACCCTAATGCACGCGTAATGGTCATCCCAGTAATACCAATCGCTTCCATCGCACCTTTTAATGCTTCAAACCGTTTTTCATCTGTAATAATCGTCACATTATAAAGATGATGTCCATCAACCGGCATAGCCGCAGTTGGAACAGCATCCTCTTTATTAAGAGGAATTTCAACAGCATGTTCCGGTGCTTTGCCTGCATCCACAGCCTGTGTAACTGTATCCGGCGTAATCATAAAACCGGCATACGCTGATGCGATACCGTGTTCTTCAAAGTCCAAGCCATTAATTTCTTCTTCCGGCGTAACACGCAGTCCCATCGTCGCGTTGAGAATGCGGAACACGATGTTGATGACTACGAAAACATACAGAGCAACAACGCAGACACCTAAAACCTGAATGAGGAAATAATGAGCTTCTCCCGTATATAAGAGACCATCTTTCACGCTAAACAGCCCCGTAAGAATTGTCCCTAAGGCACCACAGCCGCCATGAGCAGCAACAGCACCGACAGGATCGTCAATTTTCATTTTCTGATCAATAAATTCGACAAGAAAGACAATGACCGCACCAGAAATAATACCAATGAAGAATGAACCTGCTACACTAACGACATCGCATCCTGCCGTAATAGCAACCAAACCGGCTAAACCGCCGTTCAAGGTCATAGAAACATCCGGCTTGCCATAATGAATCCACGTAACAATCATAGCCGTGCAGGCACCTGCTGCTGCTGCCATGTTGGTGGTCACAAAAATTGTAGAAGCCGAAATCAGTGTTTCATCACCAGTCATCGAAACGGTCGAGCAGCCATTAAAACCAAACCAGCCAAACCAAAGGATAAACATCCCCAGGCAAGCCAGCGGTAAACTATGACCGGGAATCGCATTGACACTGCCGTCTTTATTATATTTACCAATGCGCGGCCCAAGAATCCAGGCCCCTACAAGAGCACAAACACCGCCGACCATATGAACACAAGTCGAACCAGCAAAATCATGAAAACCTAAATTCTGCAGCCAGCCGCCGCCCCAAATCCAGTGACCAGAAATCGGATAAATCAACAAGCTAATTAAAACAGAATACACGCAATATACAGAAAACTTTGTCCGTTCTGCCATCGCGCCGGAAACAATCGTTGCCGACGTGGCACAAAAAACAGTCTGGAAAATCAAAAATGCCATATCCGGAAATCCTGCGTCATCTGCCACATGGAAATTCTGAACGAATGGATCGGGAATACCAATAATACCGTGAAAATCTGTACCAAACATCAGTCCAAACCCCAGAATCCAGAAAAAAACAGTCCCCAGTGCAAAATCCATGAAGTTTTTCATAACGATATTGCCGGCATTTTTTGCCCGCGTCAAACCTGTTTCCAACATGGCAAAGCCTGGCTGCATAAAGAAAACCAAAGCCGCACCCAAAAGAACCCAAATCGTATCCACAGATGAATACCTGCCTGCATCCGGTGCTTCTGCCAATGCAGCCAACGGGCTGCATGTCAAAACCGCAGCCAAACACCCCTTGCGCCAAAATGATTTTAAACCATCCATGCTACTTCCCCCTCCAATACCATACCAAGTTCCCTCTAACCTGGTAAAAAAAGAGGAAGCCAATACCCTACATGGTAATCAGCTTCCTCGCTTAAAATATTATTTTTTCTTGACATCATTCTACCTGCAACTGGTTTTCTTGTCAAGATACTTTTTCATTTTTTACATGTCCTCTTCTGCTATTTCGCAGAGAATATGACCTATCATGATGTGCATTTCCTGCGCTCTTGCCGTAGTTTTGGCAGGAACAGCCAGGCAAAGGTCACATTGGTCTTTCATTTTTCCGCCGCCAATAGCTGTCATGCCGATAACTGTCATGTGTTTGGCATGGGCTTGAGCAATGGCCTGCAAGACGTTGGCACTGTTGCCGGATGTAGAAATACCGACGAGAACATCGCCTTCTTCTCCCAGCGCCTGTACCTGTCTACTAAAAACGGTATCATAGCCATAGTCATTAGCCACGGCTGTTAAAATCGATGTATCCACCGTCAGAGCAATCGCCGGAAAGGCACGCCGTTCTTTTTGAAAGCGGCCGACAATTTCTGCTGCCAAATGCTGGGCATCCGCAGCACTGCCGCCGTTACCGCAAAAGAGAATCTTATGGTCTGTCATCAAGGCTTTTTTTACTATCATCCCTGCTTTTTCGATATCTGGCAGCAACGCTTTTGTCGCTGCCAAAACTGCTTCATGTTCTTGTATCCGTTGTTCTGCAATCGTCATGATATGCTTCCTTTCTTCGTATTCCACATAGTCTTCCCGCCAGTTTCAAACGTTGTTGTCATCTACTACGCGAATTTCACCGGTATGCGGATGAATTACCATACCATAAATGGAAAGCGTGTCTGGCAAATATGGATTGTTCCGCAGGCATTGCACTGTATGGCGTACGGATTCATCAATATCGCCAATCGGATCCGCCCAAGCCTGCAGCTGCGGACGAACTTTTTCTATAGCAGAGGCATCAATGCCCTCTTCTGCCATTTTTTGGCACAAGCTGTCTGATGTCGTCTTGAGCATACCGCAGTCATCATGGCCCATGACAATAATTTCATGGACATGAAGTTCATACACAGCAACCAACAAACTGCCAATGACGCTGTCAAAGTCTTCAAACGCCGTATTGCCGGCTACTTTGATGATTTTGGCTTCACCGCGCCGCAGTCCCATGGCCGGTTCGAGAAAATCAAGAAGCCGCGTATCCATACAAGTCAGCACAGCTAAATTACGGTTAGGATATTTGCTGACGACTTCCAAGCCGCCGTGCATCAGTGTTTTTTCTACAAATGTATGATTGGCTTTCATAATTTGATCTGCTAAGAGAGACATATGGCTACCTCCTATTGTTTAGCTGCTTGAAGAAGACGAACAGCGCGAAGATACGTGTCGATAGCTAATGCCGTTTTTTTACCTTCCCGCATGGCCAGAACAACAGTCTGCGGTTTATGGACAATATCGCCGGCTGCAAATACGCCTTCCCGGCTGGTCATGCCATAAGGCATATCTTTAACGGCAATATAGCCATCTTCATTGGCATCCACACCAAAAGAATCAATAACTCTTTTTTCCGGCTTGTTGCCAATCGCCGCAATAATCTTATTAGCCGGTACAACGCCAAATTCACCAGTCGGTACCATAGTCGCATCTTCTAAAATCTGCTGTTTTTCGTATTTCAGTCCTTCGACATGAGTCATTCCAACAACTGCTTTAGGAGCCGAATAGAACTGGAATTGCACGCCGTCTGCTTTGGCTTCTTCATATTCCGACGGCAGGCACTTCATGTTTTTTTCAGCCCGGCGGTATACGATTTTTACATCCGCTCCCAAGCGCAGTGCTGTCCGCGCCGCATCAATAGCCACGTTGCCTGCTCCGACAACAATAACCTGGTCACCTTTTTGAATCGGCAAATTTTCGAGTTGTTCTTCACCAAGCTGCACATTTTGTACCTGCACAAGGAATTGTTCCGCATTGACGACGCCTTCTACAGTATCATTATCTACGCCAAGACTCCAAGCATCCATCGTTCCGACGCCAATAAAAACAGCGTCAAACTGCCGTTGCAGTTCATCCATTGTCTTATCCACGCCGATTTTAGTGTGATATTGAATCGTTACGCCCATTTTTTCCAGCAGGTCTGCTTCACGCCATACAAGCTCTTTATGCAGGCGGAATGTCGGAATCCCGTAAGTCGTGGTACCGCCGGCATGAGAAGATGCTTCAAATATCGTCACATCATAGTCGCGCAATGCCAATTCGCGAGCAGCTGCCAAGCTAGCCGGTCCACTGCCAATCAATGCCACACGGCCGCTTGTTTTTTTGCTGACATGAACAGGCAAAAATCCACCATCTATAGCCATATCCGCTACAAATCGTTCCAGCTTACCAATTTCCATATGGTTTCCTTTTTTACCGAGAACACAAGCACCTTCGCATTGTTTTTCCCGCGGACATACACGGCCGCAAATAGCCGGCAAATCACTTTGATGATAAATATGTTCTGCAGCTTTGCCTAGGTTTCCTTCTTTCAACGCTTGTATAAACTGCGGGATTTCATTGTGAATCGGGCAGCCTTTGCGGCATTGCGGCACCTTGCAGTTGAGACAGCGTTTCGCTTCTGCAACTGCTTCTGCAAATGTATAATCTGAATCATGAAGGACTTCTTCATGGAAAGAAGCCAAGGGATTATTTGTCTTAGACATGACATATACCGCCTTTCAATATATGTAGTATTACAAAAATTATAGACAGAGCCGTTCACGCAGCCCGTCATTTTCATAAAAAAAATGGTGCGCCCAAGATGACTCGAACATCCGACACGCAGTTTAGGAAACTGCTGCTCTATCCAGCTGAGCTATGGGCGCACAATAATGCTGTACGCTACTTATGATACCATGAAATACAGGAAAAATAAAGATATTTTCTATTCTTGCATCACCGAGCCGCCTTCTATATAATGAGGTATATTCAAGTAGCTATGAATGCGATATTGTATGAAAGAAGGATTTACATGATTGAATTAGATACACTTGCTACAGAACAGCAAAATACCGCCAGCCAAGCCATTGATGCAGTGTCAACACTAGACATGATACGAATTATCAATGCAGAAGATGCCAAAGTAGCCATCGCAATAAATGCGATTGCTCCTGCTATTGCCCAAGCAGTGGACCTTATTGCCGCGCATCTGCATGACGGCGGCCGCTTATTTTATATTGGCTCTGGCACATCGGGACGGCTGGGAATTCTCGATGCCGTCGAATGTCCGCCAACATACAGTACTGACCCGGAACTCGTGCAGGGACTTATCGCCGGCGGGTATCATGCTATTTTCCGTGCCCGTGAAGGAGCCGAAGATTCACCGCAAAACGGAGAAGCCGACCTAAAAGCACATCATATCACTGCCAAAGATGTCGTCGTCGGTCTCAGTGCATCTGGACGCACGCCGTATGTCATTGGAGCCTTAGCGTATGCACAGTCTGTCGGTGCCGCAACGATTGCCGTGGACTGTTCCCCTCACTCGTCCATTGCAGCTCACGCTCAAATCGACTTGTGTGCGCTCGTCGGCCCGGAAGTCATTACAGGTTCAACACGCATGAAAGCCGGTACAGCTCAAAAGATGATTCTTAACATGCTTTCGACCGGAACCATGGTCAAACTCGGCAAAGTTTACGGCAATCTCATGGTCGATGTCAAATCATCTAATAAAAAATTAGAAGAACGGGCACGGCGCATTGTCATGACCGCCACGGGCTGTACCCGCACTACAGCCATACAGGCCTTGGAGCAGAGCCAAGGACATGCCAAGACAGCCATTGTTATGATAAAGAATCATCTTTCTGCCGCCGATGCTGCCGCAGCACTGCAAAATGCAGACGGCTATCTCCGCCAGGCACTGCAGCAAGCTAAGAAGGAGGATTGCTGATGGACTACGAAAAAATTGCCCGTGATATATATGCCTTAATGGGCCCAGCTGACAACATTTTACAAGTATATCACTGCATGACCCGGCTGCGCCTGCATGTCAAAGAAGAACATTTTACTAAAGAGCAGCTCTCCGCTATTTCCGGCGTACTCGGCATTAATAAATCCGGAGATGAATGGCAAATTGTCGTCGGTCCGGGAAAAGCTGGTAAAGTAACGGCAGCTTTCAAATCCCTGTTAACTCAACCGACTGTACCACCGTCTGCCGCTTCTTCATCTTCTGTAGCCTCTCTTGCGAAACAAGCCGCCGTCGGCGATGGTCAAGCTCTGCACAATGCTATCCGCCAAAAAAACGCCACGCCGGTCAAATTGACCTTAAAGAAAATTGCCCAAATTTTCACGCCGATTATTCCTGCCTTTATTGCCTGCGGTTTGATTACAGGCATCCTCAACATAATTATAAAAGCAGATCCATCTTTATCTTCTCTGCCGCTTGTCCAAATGCTGGCAGTTGCCGGCAATGCCGTGTTCTTCGGCTTAAACATCTTCGTCGGTATTAACAGTGCCAAAACCTTTGGCGGCTCGCCCATGCTCGGCGGCGTAATGGCCGCGGTTATCAGTCACCCCATGCTGACACAGATTACCTTTTTAGACAGTCCGCTGATTCCCGGTCGCGGCGGCATCATTGCCGTGCTCTTGGTCGTACTGTTTTCATCGTATCTCGAAAAGAAACTGCACCAACTGATACCCGTCATGCTAGATCTCTTTGTAACGCCGCTTCTGACAGTCCTAGTTTCCACGCTCGTCGCACTTTGTATCTTTCAGCCTATTGCCGGTATCATTTCCGAAGCAATTGGCACAGCAGCTACATCATCCATCGATGCCGGCGGTGCCGTAACAGGCTTTATCCTCGGCGGTACATTCCTGCCGATGGTTATGTGCGGCGTTCATCAAGGATTGACGCCAATTCATGCCGAACTGCTTTCCCGCTACGGTGTCAACATACTGCTGCCGATTCTAGCAATGGCCGGCGGCGGCCAAGTCGGTGCCTCTCTTGCCGTATATGTCAAAACAAAAAACAAATCCCTGCGCAAAACGATTGCCTCTGCCCTGCCTGTCGGCATCATGGGTGTCGGCGAACCATTGATTTACGGCGTTACGCTGCCGCTAGGCAAACCATTTATCGGTGCCTGTATCGGCGGAGCCGCCGGCGGGGCCGTACAGGCTGCCTATATGGTCGGTTCTACATCTATGGGAATTTCCGGCCTGCCCCTGACACTCAGCACTAACCACATGCTCATCTATCTTGCCGGTCTTTTGACGGCATATATCGTCGGGTTTATCATTACTTGGATTGTCGGCTTCGACGACCCGGAATCCTAAGGAGGATACATATGCATACAGGTATTTCACTTTATCCTGGCCTTGAGGGAACAGCCGCAGAACATCTTTCTTTATTAGAACATGCTTCTGCTCTGGGTATCCGCCGTTTGTTTACATCCCTGCATATCCCAGAAACAAACAAGAATGCCCTGCGGCAGGAACTACATCAACTTTTAGCCGTTGCCCGCTCACATGACATGGATGTCATTGCCGATATTTCTCCTAAGACAACGGCTCTATTGAAAATAGACACACTGCAGCCGCAGGCACTGCTCAACTTAGGCATTACAACGGCACGGCTGGATTACGGATTCAGCGTGGAAAAGACAGCGTTGTTCAGCCGCATCATGCCCATACAACTTAATGCCTCTACCCTGCAGCCGTCCTATATACAAGCTCTGCAAAATGCCGGTGCCGATTTTTCACACATAGACTGTCTGCACAACTTCTATCCACGCCCGCATACAGGGCTCAGTCCTGCCTATGCCGCACAGCAGACACATTGGCTGCAGGAAAAAGGGCTGTCTGTCGGTGCCTTTATTGCCAGTCAGACAGGTCGCCGCGGCCCGCTTTATGAAGGACTGCCAACATTGGAAATGCACCGCCATATGGATGTCAGCCTTGCCAGTCGTCATCTAGCTGCCATGGGCATGCAGTCCATATTGATTGGCGACTCTCATCCTTCGGCAGTCGAGCTGGAATCGCTGGCACGTACTGGCAGAGAAGAAAAAAATGTCGTCGTTCTCAAAGCCCGTCTGCTGAGCCGTGATCCCTATATCCGCGACCTCTTGTCCTATACGTTTACGGCACGACTCGATGCCGCGCAGGATGTTATTCGCGCGCAGGAAAGTCGCAGCCATATCGGCAGTCATATCATTGCCGCCGACGGCCCGCAGCGTCCACTGCAGTATGGCGACATTACCATTGACAATCAAGGTTTTCAGCGGTATATGGGAGAAATACAAATCATCAAAAATCCGCTTCCGGCAGAACCACGCACCAATATTGCCGCCCGCATCCTGACGGAAGAACAATTTTTGTTGCCATACATTACACCCGGTAGAAAATTTCGTTTGGAATGGGTTCGATAACACACAAAAAAAATGGGGCTGCCGCACAACGCGGCAAGCCCTTTTTGCTTGCGGTTTTTATTCTATTATTTACAGCATAGTATATAGTATTATGATTTATTTTCCTTGACCTAAATTTTAAAATGGTAAGAAGGATACCTGCTATCCTTCAGCCCGCAATTTCTGCACGCTTACAGCATGCCCCGCAGTTTGCAGTAAGTAAATTACGTCTTTGGGCGTCATCCAAATCGTAGCTGTATTTTCATTAGGATGCACGCCTACATAAGGCCAAGCCATCATATCATTATCCAACACAACCTGTACCGTGCGGGAACTATCATTGAGTACGCTCAAGGGAGATACAGAGCCGGGCATGATGCCCAAATAGTGCCGCATGCATTCCGGTGACGCAAAGCTAAACCTTGTATTGGCAATCTGCATTCCCAGCTCTTTTAAAGAAATTTTCTTTTCCATGGGCATACAAACAATATAATATGCCGTTTTTTTAGCGTTGCGTAAAAACAGATTTTTACACACCGTTCCTGCCTGCTGCATCCACCCTAAAGATTCCATTTCTTCCATGGTAAATACAGGCAGATGTTTTTTCAGCGTATACGAAATATGTTGTTCATCCAACATCCGGATAATTTCATTCGTGTACATCATGCTGTTTCTTCCTTTCTTTGCTGCAGTTAACTATTCTTTTTATTAAGAAGCATAACAGCGCCCAAAATACACAGAATTCCACAGGCATTCAGCACAGACAATGTTTCATGGAATACGGTAATCCCTATAATCGTCGAAGTCAGCGGCTCTACAGACGCCAAAATAGACGCTTTCCCTGCTTCCATATGATTTAAGGCTGTCGTATACAGACAAAACGGCAGTGCTGTCGATATAAGGCCCAAACAAAGAAACAAAATTCCTGCCGCAGGCACTGCTAAACAAGCAGTCGCCATAGCAGGCAGATGAGCCCATCCAGCCAAGCCGATGGACGCAATGAGAAACGTCCACGTCGTAACGGTCAACGGGCTGTATTTGGCCAACGCATAGCGTCCAAAAATAGAATACAGTGCATAGCCCAACCCAGCTCCTAAGCCGGCCAAGATGCCTATACCATTTACCGTACCTACACCTAACCCGCTGACCAAAACGCATCCCACAAAAGACAATACCAAACAGGCGGCCTTAACAGGCGTAAATGCTTCCTTAAATAAAATAACAGATAAAATCATAACAATACTTGGTGCCGTATACAACAAAATAGCCGCCATGGATAACGTCGTCCATTCCATTGCGGTAAAGTAACAAACATTAAAAAATACAATACTGCACAAGCCTGTTCCCAAAAACATCCAACTGTCCCGCACAGAAACAGCCAAGCTTCGCGGCGATTGATACAGCATGGACAACAACATAACAACTGCCGTAACAGCCGAGCGTCCAAACGTAATTTGTATCGGCGAAAAGCCAATTATTGCTAACTGTCTGGAAAATAAACCAATGATTCCCCAACAAATACCTGCTCCAACGACAAGCAGCGGAGCCGTCTGACTATAGCTTTTCATACTTCTTTCCTTCTCTTTCTGCTAGATACCTTTCATACCTAAAAACACTGGGCATTACAAGGTATCCTTTCTATTTCTCATTAGTGTTATCGTACATAATTTTTCACATATTGTAAATATATTCTTTTTCCAGCCCTAGGAATAATATGCTATAATAGAAGCAACTTTGTTTATTTTTTTAGGTCAAAAGGAGGGTTTACCATGCACTGTAACTTTTTAACACATCGTATACTCGCTTTAGCAATTTGCCTGGGCATAGGAACGACATGTATACCAGCCATACCTGCCCAAGCGTTTGATATTGGGACTATTATCGGTGTCGGTGCTGAATATGCCCAGCTAAATAAACAGCTCAATTATCTGGATAACGAAGGCCGTGATGAGTTTATGAATCAGCTGAAAGAAAAGTACGGCGTCAATACCGACGCGCGGGCCAATGCTATGACCAGCCGCGTTATCGGCAACTTATCCAAAGCGATTGCACAAACCGATTCTTCCATCACCAAAAAGCCGTATCATTATTTTGTCAATAACGATACCAGCTTCAACGCATTCTGCACTATCGGCCATAACATCAGTGTCAACATCGGTTTGTTTGAACCACTCAATTATAACGAAAACGAAGTTGCTTTTGTTTTGGGACATGAAATGGGACATGGGCAAAAAAATCATTCCATCCAAGGCGTAAAAAAATCGTTGCCGCTTAGCGTACTGACTTCTTTAGCCGACTCCGGCGCATCTCAAGTCGGTGCCGCTATTATCTCCCAGCTTGGTTCAGCCAACCTGATTACTAAACCGATGGAAAAAGAAGCCGATGCGCTTGGATTTAACTATGCCACAAGCGCAGGCTATAACCCCGGCGGCGGCGCAGCACTTTGGCAGCGCATGCTCGATAAAGGCGGCGATGTCAAAACCAGCGGTGTCATGGCTCTTTTTAACGATCATCCGACTACTCTCAGCCGCCGCAATACTAACAGCTCAATGGTTACCAAATGGAGTAACGGCATCGTCAAAGTCAATGACGAAACCGGCACGATTTCTATCCGCGGCAAAGATTGGTATACACCGGCTGGTATATCTTCCATGAGCGGGCACGAACGAGCCTATCTTATTGCCGGCAATCTTTCTGCCGTATACCATCAATCTAAAACACCTAAAGACAGTGTCTATGTCAACAACAGCAACGTATTATGCGTAGGCAAACAACCCATTGTCGATTTGAGTCCGGAAAAACAGCCCAAAGAAATTACCCAGCGTCTTAAACAATTACTCTAACCACACACATGCAGGAGGACAATATCGCATTATGGAACATGAAATGAAACTCGCCGTCGTCATCGATGCAGAAAATATTTCCAATAAATATATCGATGTCATTTTATCGGAAGCCAACAATCTCGGCGATGTGATTTATAAACGTATTTACGGCAACTGGACAACACCACAAATGTCTTCGTGGCGCAATACAATTTTGGACAATGCCATTCAACCTGTACAGCAGTACAGCAACACAATTCGTAAAAACTCATCTGATTCAGCACTTATTATTGATACGATGGATTTGCTGTATCAAAGCAATTTAGACGGTTTTTGCATCGTTTCATCTGACAGTGATTTTACACGGCTGGCATCACGGCTTCGAGAATCGCAGAAATATGTTCTCGGCATGGGTGAAAGCAAGACACCTCGTTCTTTTATCTCTGCATGCAACAAATTTCTTTATTTAGACGTACTGCTTGAAGAAGCAGAAGAAAATGAAGCAGAAGATACGGCTTCCAAACCAATCTCGGCAGGCGAAACAGCTGCTGTACCCCGGACGTATACGCATGAAAAAACACCCGGTAAAGATTTCTATACCATCAAGCAGGCTCTTATCAAGTTGACGGAAGAAAATTCAGACGACAATGGCTGGATTTTTTCCGGCACCTTAGGCAATCTGCTCAGTAAACAGTTTTCTGATTTTGATGTCCGTAATTTCGGCTACAAAAAATTCGTCCCGTTTATTGAATCGCTGCACCTCTTCGACGTCAATACGATTACAGATGATAAAAACAGAACGGTTAAACACAATTATTTCAAATTAAAACCGATGGCTCATCAAACCAGCAAACGGCCTATACCTCATACATTTCACAAACATTACCGTTAACCATCCTGCAACTATCCTAAGGGACTTATCCTTTACTTTCTATTTGCGCCAATTTGACGCATATTGTACAATAATAGATACGAAAAAACACCAAAGGGGGGAATCGGTATGGCAACAGACGATACGTTGCAGGCACTGCAGTCATTAGCACAGCGTAAAACCAACGCCACTATTTCTATTGCCGCCGATTTGGCAAATGACAACTTGAACAGCATTTGCCGTTTTGCCCTCTCATGGATTAGCAACGGCAAAGTACAGGGACTTTCCTATCTGATTAAGCCGCCTACAAATGAGTTTACCTTTCGCAAGGTTACGCCGGACATGGTTGCTGACCGACCGTCTTTTGCTGACATTTGGGACCGTGAAATCGGCGTCTTGCTCCATGAATCCCTACTGTCAGCATATCATTCCGAACATCTTTTTTTAGCAATCAAAGCCAGTTATGAAGCCAGCGGCAGGCCATTTGTCATGGAAGATGTATATATACGAGATTTGCAGTTTTTAGCCGTGACCTATTTAGCCGATTTAGGAAATCCTTCATTTACTTCTATTATGCATTATATGAAAATCCCCGTCGATTTGGATAATGCTCTCAGCCGTGCCATGGGCTGCGCCTGCGGTCTCAACTGGCTGGAACGGCTGTTTCCCGTCAGCAGCTACGGCATTCCTTTATCTTCCATCATGGCCGGTGCGCTGCGACCGCCATCTCCGGAAGAACAAAAAGCAAAGCGCGAAGCCGAAGAAAAAAAATACAGCCGCTGGGTACATTACACAAAAGTATGCTTTATTCCATTTGTCATATTATGCACACTTCTCACAGGATACTATTTGCACCGTTACAACGAACTGCAGCGAACAAACGTAGATTTTTCTGCCTATTCGGCTACAGAAATACCTTCTCAGGACACAGAAACTGCCAAACTTCCCGATCTGGATACGGCTCACTCCTACATCATGCTGCGGGGTACGTACATTCTTCCCAACAAAGAACACATTCCAGATTTCCTGCAGGCCGTCAAAGACCAAGACGTCGGAAAAATCCGCACGATGGTACGTGCCGACAAAGTCATTGTTTTTGCCGGTCCAACACAAGTTCAAGTCACAGGCGATACGGAACCAACCGGATTTGTCCCCGTTACAGTACGCAGTGGGGAGTATGAAAATACCACCGGCTATGCGCCGTACAGCATGCTTTCCCAGCAATAACAACACCGCCGTATGATGAAGCACAGCATCATACGGCGGTGTTTTGTTGTTCTATATAAAAAAATCAGTCACGCATCTTATTTCTCCTAGAGGTAAAGTGCGTGACTGATACAAATTCAATGTTCCCTATAAATCATAATTCGTATTATTGCCGTTCTTTAACAGCCTTTACAATCCGCTGCAAGCCTGTCTTAATAATCGACCGCGGCATAGCAAGATTAAGGCGAATATATCCTTTTGCATTATCAACAAAAAGAGCATTGCCTCCTTCTAGGAGAACGCCGGCTTTATTGGCCATGAAATCAGGGATATTTTCTACATCTCCTAAATATGGATTCATATTAACCCAAGCTAAATACGTTGCCTGCGGGATTTGGAAAGTGATTTTCGGAAGCTCTTTGGCAAAGGTATCTTTGACAAATTGGAAGTTGCCATCTAAATAGGTTTTTAGTTGATCAAGCCATTCAAAGCCATGTTCATATGCTGCTGTATGCGCTGCAATAGACAAGGGATTTAAGTTCATGGCATAGGAATTGGTCGTAGCAATATATAGCTGTCTTAATTCCTTATCGCGAATTATAATTTCGGCAAACATCATGCCTGCCATATTAAAGCATTTGGAAGCAGAAGTGCAAACAACTAATTTATCATAATCCGGCATAATTTTAGCCATGGGAATATGATGGACGCCTTGGCGGAGAATATCACAATGAATTTCATCACTAATGATCCAAAGGTGGTATTTCTTGACAATGGCCGCTACTTTTTCCAATTCTTCCTGTGTCCAAACACGTCCTGTCGGATTTTGCGGATTGCACCAAATAAGCAGTTTAGCAAACGGATTAGCCGCATCGCGTTCCAATGCCTCAAAATCAATCGTCCAATTGCCTTTATCATCACAAATCAGTTTATTGTGAATAGCGTGTTTATGGCGTTCATCAATAGGATGTTGGAAATAGCCATAAGCCGGCGTATTGATAATAGCATAGTCATGGTCACCCAGGATAAGGTCAACTAACGTATATAATGCTGGAATAATACCTAAGGAAAAGCAAATATCTTCTTTGGGATATGTCCAATCATACATTTTCTTATTCCATGCATTGTATGCTTCATAAAATTCTGGTTCAAAAACCTGGCTGTAACCAATGATACGTTTATCAGCGCGGTCTTTAATCGCCTGAATAATAGCCGGACACATAGCAAATTCCATATCAGCTACCCACATACGAACAAATTCATCGTCTTTAAAAGGGAATTTCTTTTTCCCTTCAAAATCATTAAAAATATATCCACGAAATCCATCCGTATTCATCGCATTGGTATGATATCTGTTGACTATTTCATCAAAATTATACTGCATGATATAACCCCCTAATCGTCTGCATCAATCTGAAGATAGTGTTAGCATACCAAGTTATTCTGCTAAGGTCAACTACACAATAATTTCTTAACACGAAACATTTTTGCCTTTTTATTTCGTTTAAATAGACTTTTGATGAAAAATATGGGTATACTATAAAAAGAGTAACTGTTTTTTCTATATCATCATATTTTTAAGAAACCAGGTGATTCACTTGCTTAATGTAACTAAAGAAATTGGCTTGAAAATAAAATGGCTGCGTAAACAAAAAGGCCTTACGATTCAAGAGCTTGCCAATGCGATTTGTAAAAGCAAAGCTACCGTATCAAAATATGAAACAGGACAAATCACTATGGACGTTGCAACATTATATGATATCGCCGCTGTACTCGCTGTCAGCGTTGACCAATTGCTGTATCATCATGCACTTCCCATTCCCCTTCCCATACCTGTAAATGTCCCTAACTTTTTCAAAAATCAAACGCGCTTTTATATGTATTTATTTGACGGGCGCAATAATTCTGTCATGCGCAGTGTCATCAATGTGCTGTATGATATTCACGCAGACGGACAAAGCTATAAAACAGAGATGTTTATGAATGTTCCTGATTTGAAGACATATCAAATCTGTGAAAACATATATACGGGTACGATGAAGCATTATGATGCTCTGACTAACCTGACCTTTCAAAACTGCAACACACCCATGGAACAATATTCAATTAATATTCTCGCTTCTTTTTTAGACGCACCTGCCAAATGGGGCTTGGCCTTTGGCATTTCTACAAGACCGCTTATGCCTATTGCAGCTAAAGTTCTTTTAGCTAAAAAGCCTCAGCAAGAAACGGCGTCTTTTATCCGCCAACTTCGTGTTTCTAAAGAAGATATCCGTCTCTTGAAATTGTATAATATGTTTTCTATTATTGGCTAGGTATACGGAATATTAGGCTTGTCTATATAACAAACACATCGTTGCAGTGCAACTGTTGCTATTATTGTATAGCAAGTATGCTTTTGTCAGAAAAACTCCTACAAAAAAATCAGATTTTTTCTGCTACCGTTGTTATTTTTTATTTACTATACTAAACGTAGCAAGAAAAACGAAAGGAGTTTTGTATTATGTTAAACTTATTGTTTCAATTTTTCAAAACGGGTCCCGATGTAGCTCAAATCGCTGATGCAAATGCCGTCAAGAAAAAATTCAACAGCATGCGCTGGCGTGTATTTGCTTCGATTACCATTGGCTATGCCTTTTATTACATTATTCGCCAAAGCTATTCCGTCATCAAAAAGCCACTTCTCGCATCCGGTATTGTCACGCCGACGGAAATCGGGGTTATCGGTTCCATTTTCTTTGTCACATATGGTCTTGGTAAATTTACCAATAGCTTCCTTGCCGATCGCATGAATAATAAACGGTTCTTCTCATTCGGTCTTTTTATTTCATCTCTTACAATGGTTGGCATGGGCTTAGTCAATTCTTTTATTCCGTTAGCTATACTTTGGGGACTCAATGGCTGGTTCCAATCGTACGGTGCCGGGCCTTCCATCGTTTCTCTCAATCAATGGTTTAGTAATAAGCAACGCGGCACATTATACGGCGTATGGTTTACGAGCCACAACTTAGGTTCGTCGTTTGCCTATTTTGCCATTGCAGCTATCGTTTCAGCCTATAACTGGTCCATGGGCTTTATTGCAGCCGGTATTATTTCTCTTGTCGGTACAATCTTTATTTATTTTGGCATGAGCGACCGTCCGGAAACCCAAGGTCTTCCCAATGGTGCTGTATATTATGGTGAAAAAACACAAGAACAAATTAATGCAGAAAAGAATAAATCCGTCGGCTCCATGCAATGGAACGCCGTTGTTAAAAATCCAGCCGTTTGGATTCTCGGTCTTTCTTCCCTCTGCGTATACATTGCCCGTTATGCCGTTGAAAGCTGGGGCGTTGTGTATTTGACCTCACAAAAAGGCTACGACATCATGGGCGCTGCCGGCGTTATGGCATACATGCAGGTTGCTGGCATTTTCGGTGCTCTCCTTTGCGGATTAGTATCTGACAAATTCTTCAACCACAAACGAAACGCTCCGGCTCTTATCTATGGGATTCTCTACTCCTTATCTATTGCCGGCTTTGTCTGGGCTCCTCAATCCTTTACGATGGACATGTTCTGCATGACCTTCTATGGCTTTACAATGGGTGCTTTAGTCTGCTATATGGGCGGCTTAATGGCCGTCGATATTGTTCCAAAACGCGTTACCGGTGCAGCAATGGGTATGATTGGCCTGCTCAGCTATGCTGGTGCGGCTATTCAGGAATTCATTACAGGCAAACTGATGACCATTACCGTAGTCGGCGGTGAAAAAGTTTACGATTTCGGTTATGCTACAGAATTCTGGGTCGGCGCAGCTGTTGTCTCCACGTTATTAGCCCTTCTCGTTTGGAACGCCAAACCGAAAGAAGATTAATTCGTTTTCTCTCTTTTACATATACATATGGCAGACAAGAGCCGTATCCTGTTCTTGTCCCCTAAACCATGCTTCTGTATGATTGCTGCGGCATCGTGCAGAAGCATGGTTTTTATACACCGGTATCTCTTATATTCCTATTACCAACGTTTCATGCTATGATACATTATATACATAGTCTATAAAGGAAGGAGCATGGTTAATGAAATGGAAACGAGCAATGCTGCGTGCTGCTGCCTTATTGGCTACAGGCCTTTGCATGCTCTGCAGCGGTTGCGACCAGCCACAAGGCTACATCAATTTCGAAAAAAGCCAAAGTCAAACCATCCCGGCAAAAAATACGACGGAAAAACCATTGCGCATTGCTTTTGCATCTGTCATTTCTCCTAAAGAAACACGGCAGGCCTACCAACTACTTGTCAATTATATTGCCCAAGAACAACAGCGGCCGGCTGTGCTGTTGCAACGCCGCACTTATGCGGAATTAAACAAGCTAATGGCTGACGGCGACGCTGATATTGCTTTCTTTTCAACAGGTGCATATGCTGCATACCGCGGCCAAACGCCGATAGAACTATTAGCAATGATACAGACCAATGGTTCTATTTTATATCAAACCTATTTAATTACTGCCGCCGACAGCGATATTACCGATTTCAGCCAGCTGCAGGGCCGCGTATTTGCCTTTACAGATCCACTCAGCTATTCCGGTCGGCAGGCCGTTGACTTTCTCCTGTTGGACCAAGGATTGACAGCGGAAACGTATTTTAAACATTCATTTTATACGTACAATCACGACAAGTCTATTTGGGCAGTTGCCAATCATTTGGCGGACGGTGCCAGTATTGACAGTCAGATTTACGATTTTGTCATGCAAACCAATCCACAACTCTGCCAAAAAACACGTATTTTCGCCATCCTGCCGCAAGCACCGACCGGCCCCGTCGTCATGCGCAGTGACCTGCCAGAAACAGAAAAAGAACAGCTGCGCCGCATATTTTACACCATGGATCAACAGCCATCGCTTCATGATGCACTGGGACAGGTGCTTATCAACAAGTTTGTTGAGCCCCGGCCAGAACTATATGCTAAACTACAGCAAAAATACAATCTTCGTACCCATTTGACAGGAGAGTAAGATGAGAAACTATAGTTTATACGTAAAATTTAATGCTCTCATTGTCGGAACTATTTTTATCTGCGGTTTACTTATCGGTATGATACTTCTGTATACGACGAGTTCAGAAATGGAGCATGAACTAGATAAATCAGGACAGGAAATTGGCCAATCGATGAGTACCGTCATCAGCAGTGCCATTTTACTTGATGACACATTTAAAATTACCGAACAACTCATCCAGACCAAAACACTGAACGATCAAATCCAATATATTATTGTATCCCGTCCTACTGGAGAAATATTGACAAGCACGTTTACAGACGGTATTCCCCAAGGCCTGCCTCTTGTTCGTACGCCACAGACTTCACAGGCTGTCGATGTCATCACATATAACAGTAATGAAGGATATATCCGTGAAATCCTCTGTCCTATTGATGACGGTTTAGTTGGCTATTTTCGTATTGGCCTGACAGAAAAGCCTATGGCACAACTCATGCGCAAGCGTTTTATTGAAATGATAACCTTGATTTTGCTCATTTGCTTGCTCGCCTCTTGGCTTGCCACGCGCTATGCCAACGCGTTTCTCAAACCCATACAAACGATGGCTGCCGCCGTCCGGCAAATTGGCCGCGGCAACTATCAAGTTACTGTTCCCGTTTCTACATCCGATGATGTGGGCCGTCTAGCCAAAGCCTTTAACATTATGGTCAATCGTCTATCTGTCAAAGACAAAGAAAACCTGCGTCTCGTCGCAGCCCTGCAGGAAAAAGAAAAGCTGCGCATGTGGCTTATCCAACAGCTTTTTACAGCTCGTGAAGATGAACGACGGCGAATTTCCCGAGAACTGCACGATGAAACGAGTCAGTCCATGGTCGCAATTCTCTCATATCTGCGTATTATTATGGACAAAACAACAGATCCTTCTGTCAAAGAACTGGTTGGCGGCGTGCGCGACTTAACCAAAGATACACTAGAAGGACTGCGTCATTTGGCTGTCAATCTACATCCGCCGCTGCTGGATGATTTGGGTCTCATTGTTGCGATGGAAAAATATTTGGATTCATTTCGCACGGCGCATTCGCAAATCGAAATTATGTATATACATGATGGGGATTTTTCCGCGATTTCCCGTCCGATTGCACTGCTTTGCTATCGGCTCATGCAGGAATCTCTGACCAATATTATACGCCACTCCCAAGCTACTACCGTAACCATTGCCCTGCAAATCACGCCTATGCAGCTTACGATGTCTATTACGGACAATGGCATTGGCTTTAGTGAAGATACTGCCAAGCAAGCCCGTTTGGATAATCACCTGGGCTTAGTCAGCATGCGCGAACGGACAGAATTACTCAACGGCACATTCTGCATCCACAGTCAGCCAGCTGCCGGTACAGCTATTTGTATTACACTGCCTTTAGAAAAAGATATACCTGCTCAAGGAGGTACTTCTCATGTCTCTACCCATTAAAATATTACTTGCCGATGACCATCATATTTTGCGAACAGGGTTAAAACTCCTGCTCGCTACGCAGGACGACTTTCAAGTTGTTGCCGAAGCATCCAATGGTCAAGAAGCTCTAGAAAAACTCGCCGACATCCCTACAGATGTCATTCTTCTTGATTTATCTATGCCTATTATGAACGGTCTTGAATGTCTGCGCGAAATCAAACGCCGCCGTATTCCCGTAAAAATTTTAGTGTTGACGATGTATAGTGAACAGCAATACATAAAAGAAGTCATGATGCAAGGGGCAGACGGTTATTTGTGCAAAGATACTCTTGATGCCGAATTGTTTTGTGCCTTGCATACTGTCATGCAAGGGAAACGCTATCTCAGCGAACAAACTACGCATGCACTACTTGACAGTTTTATATCCCCTACACCTGAAACAATTTCTTTATCTGCACGGGAGCAAGAAGTACTCCGCTACTTAGTACACGGCTATTCCCAATCATCTATTGCTGAAGAATTGCATTTATCCATCAAAACGGTTTCTACATACAAAAGCCGACTCATGCAAAAATTGCACTGTACTTCCAAATCTGAGTTAGTAGACTATGCACTCAAGCATCATGTACTAGGATAAAATAAAAAAGGATGTGACAAAATGAATTTTTGAGTCCATTTGCCACATCCTTATAGTACAGCATTACGATATATTTATTTTTAAACTTCACACATATTATTCCTAGTTTATTTTGTAACAACTCAAATCATAACTCACGAACTATTACTCACTACTACTAAACACAAAAAAAGAGCACTGGATATTTCCAGTGCTCTTTTCGCTTAATCAGC
>JBNMKW010000027.1:0-30754 GCA_050874545.1 Megasphaera sp.
ATCCAGTTCGGCGTCACACCGCCTACACTTGGCGATACCAAATGCAATATCGTTCCAATCGCCAGCATTAACGTCGTAATCGTAATCCAACGGAATTGACCGCCCTGCCGATGATGAAATTCGAGTTTTGCAATATCTGCTGCTTTTTTCATTTGATGCCCTCCTAAACCAATCCCTGCATGCGCATGTATACAACCAAGCAGCTGACAGCTGCCATAACAAAAATCACTACATAATCTTTTCCTTTCGGTTTTACATTGCTCATAAAACTGTGAGAATCATTGCCAAATCCTCGCAATTCCAAACTGAGAGCCATCGTTTCTGAACGACTCAGTGATTTCAGCATCAGCGGCTGTACGACGCCCATGTAATGAATCATTTTTTTTAGTACATTTCCCTTCGTAGAAAGCCCGCGGCATGCCTGTGCTTCTTGTACGGTTTTGCTTTCCGCGATAAAATCAGGAACAAACCGCAGCGCCGCCGTAAACATAAAGGCATATTCATAAGGAATTTTGATTTGCTTGACCAAAGACGCTGTCAAATCCTGCAGGCGCGTCGTCGTCAGTAAAATAATAAATACGACGGTCATCGCCAGCATGCGGAGTCCGGTCACATATGCAGATTCCAGCGAACCGCCGCCCAACAGCTGGACAGCTGCCAAAAAGACAGCAAAGATAATGAGGCTGAAAACGGCTTTACTGTTACGGCCCAAATTACCACACACCGCCAAGAGGAGTAATTCAATCACGACGAGAATAATTAGAGGAACTGTCGTATGCAAAACCAAAGCCCAAAAAGAAAAAGCAAAGGTTCCTATTAATTTCGTAAGGGGTACAAATTGTTTCATCATTAGCGGCTCCCTCCTAATCGTTTCAGCATTGCTGCTGTAAATTCCTGCATAGACTTGCAGTATCCTATATCCGGTACTGCCATAGACAGCGTCACAGCTTCCGGCCGGCTCAATCCTAATTCGTACAAATCATCCCGCTTCGTAAACAATTCCTGCGGCGTGCCGTCAAAGACTTTCGTATGGTTGCCAATGACGAGAACACGGTGACAGTATCGGGCCAAAATATCCATGTCATGCGTAATAATAAGAATTGTCATGCCTTGCTGGTTGAGGTTAGTCAGCAATTCCATGAGATGTTCTTTGTCCGCACTGTCCTGGCCGCTCGTCGGTTCATCCAAGATAATACAACTCGTATGCATGGCAATCGCCGAAGCAATCGCTACACGCTGTTTTTCGCCGCGGTTGAGATTGGGCGGATACGCTTCTGCCAAATCGGTCAAATCAGTTGCTTTTAGCGCACTATCTACCGTTTCTTGTATTTCCTGCGCATTCATTCCCAACTGCTGCGGTCCGTAGGCAATTTCTTCACGCACGGTAGGACGAAACATCTGCCGTTCCGGCCGTTGAAATACATAGCCAATAAAGCGGCTCCGCTGTGCCGCATCCTGCGCTGTAATATCAACACCGTCATGCAAAATTTTGCCGCTGACCGGTTTTTCCAGCCCCATGAGCAGCCGTGTTACTGTCGTCTTGCCGCAGCCGTTTCTACCGCCTAAGCCAATAAATTCGCCATTTTGTATAATTGCATTAATATGTTCCAACACAGGAACATTACGAGTATAATAAAAAGTTACATCTTGCAGTTCCAGCATATGTGCCTCCATTTCATCATATCAGACAAATAAAAAAAGCCTTTCATCCCTTGATATTTCAAGGGACGAAAGGCTATATCTCAGTTAGTAATATAGTTCCGCGGTGCCACCCAAATTGACTGTAACAGTCCTGCTCTACATGTACGGCCGAAGCGATACACGTTTCTTTGATAGCGGTGGAAATACACCGTCGCGCCCTACTTGCTGCCGTTCAGGCCGCCTCTCCCGAATCCATTCCACTCATCGGCTGGTGCCAAACTCTCACTGTCATTGGCTCGCTGCAACTGCCCTTACAAATGTACTCGTTTCGTTCATCGAATTATACATGTTAAATTACTTATGAGTATACCTAAAAAATAGCTTATTTGTCAATAGATAATCTCCAGCAGCCTATAGGTTTTAGACGCTTTCTTGTGGTATAATGAAAATTATGAATATTGCAGCACGTATAGTTTAGAAAGGAGCTTGATTCATGAAAGCAGTATTCGTTGACTTTGAAATGAATCCTATTACACAGGCCCACAAAGAAGCGCGCCGTATCTGTAAAGGAGAAATCATTGAAATCGGAGCCGTAAAAATTGACGAAAACGGTAAAGAAATTTCTTCTTATAAAGAATATGTCCTGCCGGAATATGCAACGGAAATGAATCCTACTTGCCAGGAACTGACCGGCATTACGATGGAAACCTTAGCAGGCTCTCCCCATTTTCACGATGCCTTTTTTCATTTTTTGGCATGGTGCAATGAATCTAATGAAAACGATTATGAAATGTATGCGTGGAGTGAAAATGATTGGCGGCAGCTGACCTGCGAAATGCGCTTGAAAAAGCTGGATATGAATGCCCCAGCCATTCGCTGGATGCTGGATCATTGGCAAAACTTCCAGCAGATTTACTGCAACCTGCTGGGATTGGATAAAGTAATTTCTCTCGACAAAGCCGTCAGTACGCTGGGAGAAACTTTTGACGGTCAAATGCATGATGCGCTTTGGGATGCCCGCAATACCTCCAAGTTGTATGTATTATCGCAAAAACGCGAAGAATTCCGTGATATTATGCAGCCTATTATTGACGCCACCAAACCAGCCGAGCCACTGACGTTCTCTCTAGCCGATGCCTTCCGGGCTGCCCGAAAATAATATATTACGTAAAGGAGGCTTTGTCTATGGATGGAGCCAGCATGCGGATTTTGTATATTTTTGTCGATATTATCATGCCGTTGGCTGTCGGTTATGTTCTCAAGCAGCGGCAGCTCGTATCTTCCCAACAGTGCAATCATCTGATTCGCTTCAATATTATCGTGATTGTAACTATTTTGACGCTGCTTAGTTTTTGGGTCATGCCGCTGCGAACAGAATTATTATCTCTGCCATTTTTTGCGTTTTTTAACGCTTTTTTCCCACTAGGAATTATTCTCGTGCTGCATCTGCAAAAACGGTTTACGCTCAAGCTGGACCGCGGCAGCTATCTTATTGCAGCCATTCCATCCAACACGACAGCCCTCGGCGGCCTATGCGGCTACTTGCTGTATGGAGAAATTGCCTTTGCTTACTCACAGATTATCGGGATTTTCCAAAATTTGGTCATGTTCTTCGTTCTTTTCCCCATGGGATATTACTATCAGCACAGCGAACAAAAAAGTAATATACCGGCTTTCATAAAATCCAACTGGAAAGGTATCTTTCTCAACTGGAATCAGCTTTCCGTCATCGCTATTGCCGTCGGTATCGGGCTGTATGCCGCACATGTACCTCGACCGGCTGTTTTGGGGCAGCTTTTTCAATATCTCGTTCATATCAGTGCTTGGTCTGCGTTGCTGCCGATTGGTTATCTCATTGACGTTTCTCATCTTAAGCAGTACTGCCGCGCTACTTTAAATCTGATACCGATAAAAATGTTTCTGACACCAGCCGTTTCGTATGTATTAGCATTAGGCAGTACCTCTGACCCGGTACTGCTTGGCACATTAGTCATCATCATGGCCAGTCCCTGTGCCATAAACGCTCTCATCACCGAACGGCTATACAACCTAAACGTGAATCTTGCCATGGCACCATTTATTACGACAACACTGCTGTATATTTTCATCTTGTACCCGTTATTTTATCTGTTTGTCACGCTGGGATATACACCGTTTAAATAGCTTGGCTAAAAATTCATTGTTACCATATTCTGTATTCAACTCTCGCCTCACAAAGGCTGAGAGTTTTTTTGTTATATACAATTCAACACGCTGTATGCAAAAGGGCATACAGTCATCTCGCTGTTATGCTTTTATATCTGCATGAAATAATTCGTTGCCCAAGGTTTGTACCCAAAATCCCAACAATTGTCCATATGTTTGTTTTCCTTCTCCAGAGGAAGCAGCTTGTATGACATAGGTCATCATGTGCTGTGCCCAAGAATACCCGAATCGCTCAAATTTTCCCTTGTCGTTCATATTAGGCAGTCGTTTTAGCAGCGGTAAAAAAATATCTGCCGTTACTTCCCGTACTTTGGGAGTAATTTCATAGGTATATCCCATCCCCCGACGTTCTCGTTCCATGAAAACAAGCGATAAATTTTCTTTTTGCCGGTTTTCATCTGTATAATCCAAATGATAGGCTTCCAGCGGCAGTTTTTCCCTATCCGCTTCTTTTATCAGCTGGTACGCACCGTATTTGATAATTTCATAAAGACGGTCATCATAGCTGCTTTCCATTTCAATAATTTTTTCCCGCCATTCGCCCCAAGTCAGTGCTGCCCGGCACAAATAATTATCAAAAGACGGCTCGCCCAAAAAGCGGCATACTTCCTGTGAAGTCACTGGTACTTTAGGGTCGGGAATATGCCAGACCATCCACTTTTCCTGTCTGTTAATATACAAGCAGGGGCTTTCTACATGAATAGATTCATGGCAATGGGGGCATTCATAAAAAAATAAAGTTTCATCAGTCAGAATACGTTTGCGCAGTTCCGGGCTGTTAGTCCCATCGATGCAATCCCACGTATGAAATGTTCCCTGACCATGACATGCCGGACACGTAAGGGAAAGTGCTGTTTCATGGGTTCCTGTGATCATGGCTTACTCCTCTTCTTGGCAGTAGTTGGGCAGAATATCTTCCAGCCCATTGCCTTCTTTGATTTTACTGCTGGTTTCTGTATAGGTCTGCATGACCATATCGGCGGCTTTTTCAATATCCATGATGCTGCGAGGCTGACTCATATCCAAAAACGGCCGCAAAACCCGCTTCATGTTTCGTACTCGTTCCGCCAAGGCGATAGGGTCCGGTTTATCCGATTCGATGCGCAGCATAACCAGTGAAATCATGGCTTCTTCTATCATAGGCACTAATTCATCTTTATGCGCTTCGTTAAGATGCTGCAGCCAAAACATAACGGCTGCCCGCGTATACGTATCCTGCATAGCCTGATCCGTGCAAACCAAGTCGATACGGGTAAGCGGCGTACCATCTGTCATAATAACAGGAATCACCGCACTGGCTGCCCGCTGCCGCGGATAACGTTTGTCTTCCGTACTAATAGAGGTAAACGCAATATAATGCAGGTTAGCTTCTTCTGCAATATGAATACTCTTGCGGTAACAAGAAATCAGTTCCTCTTCTTCATTTCGTTTACCGCCGACCCAAATAGGCCCTACTGCATGAATGACAAACTTAGCTGGTAATTTATATCCTTTTGTCATTTTTGCTTCACCAGTATGACACCCCTGCAGTGAACGACACGCTGCCGTCAGGGAAATACCCCCGATTCGATGAATTGCATTATCTACAGCACCACTCATGCCCAACAAACTAGAACTGGCTGAATTGACAATCGCATCCGCCGGCCATGTCGTTATATCACCTAATAACACGCGAAACTGCATGAAATCACATCCTTTACTGCATATAACATATATATTAATTATACCATAATTTTATTACATTTTTTATTACATTCGGCTATAAAGCGTCGTTATTTTATAAAGGTACTAATAGCTTTCTTTAAATTTTCTACCGACTGCAGGTCATTTTCTTTGACCGCATCGACAATACAATGGTCAATATGATCCTTCAAGACTACCTTACTGACACTGACAATCGCCGAGTCCACTGCTGCCAGCTGTACCAATACCTCACTGCAGTCCCGCCCGTCTTCTACCATTCTCCGAATCGCTTCCAAATGGCCGCTGACACGGGCCAGCCGGTTTAGCACTATTTTGGTCTGTTCGTGACTGTGCAGATGGGTATGAGGAGAACAGCAGACTGGTACTGCTGTTTCTGCCGGTTCTTCTTCCTGGTAATGGATATACGGCATATCTAATCGTTTGACTACCTTGACAAGATAAAACGATTCCGTATCCATCGCAAGCTGTACTGAAAATCCCGCGCTGATAAGATTAGCTTCCAATACATCTACTGGCGGCAGCAACGGCTGGTTTCCTTTGACATCCTGATGAATCGTATTTACTTTTTGCCGCGGCATATCATGCATAATGACGAGTATGCCGTCATCTTTCAATGCCTTGTGCATTTTTTTGATAAAATCTCGACTGTGCTGGCTGATATGCGGATAAAAATTAAGACAAAGAATGGCATCGTAGTATTGCTCTGGCAGCGTATATTTTAAAATATTCCCTTCTGTAAAAGAAACATGCTGCAAATGAGCAAATTTTTCTTTCGCCTTATCCAGCATTTGCTTTGAATAATCCAATGCCTCTACATATCCTTCAGCACCGACAGCTTCCTGTACATACGGAATCAGTACGCCGGTACCGCAGCCAACATCTAATACATGACTGCCTGGCCTTACTTGTATCAGCTGCATCAACTCCTGCAGCACCTTTTTATTCTCTTTGCGGTCTCGGTCCCACGTCAGAGCATAATTTTCAAAAAAAACATGTTCTTTATCCATTTTGTTCCCAGCCTTTATATATACTTTTTCTTTATTGTACTTATTTAATTCGGTTTTGACAAATGCAAAAAAACAACCTCCGCTCCAGAAATCACTTTCTAAAGCAGAGGTCATTATCTATACACTAGTACTATTTATCTTCCGGCACAAACCATAAGCCGTTGTTGTTTTCTTTCATATATTTTTTAAATTCGTCCGAATGGTACGCTGCTACAATATCTTTCGCCCATTGTGCATCTTTATTTTTATCTTCTACTACAAGCTGCAACAGTAAATGCGGCAAAATATCTTCTTTAGCCAATGCAGTAGACGGATCAATTTTAGCATTATATACAATAGAACCAGTTATAACGATAAAATCAAAATCGTTTCGTACACCTGGAATTGTCAGCGATTTCATTTCTGTAAACTTCAGATGATGCGGATTTTCTACAATATCCTGCTGCGTTACTGTAGATAAATCTTTATCCGGATTTAATTTAATCCAGCCAATTTTCTGCAGCAGTGCATACGCCCGTGCCGTATTGGCTGCATCGTTCGGAACCGCTACAGTATCACCATCAGCAACTTGATCTAACGATGTTTTAGAACCAGCATATATACCAGCCGGAACCGTCGGAATCGGTGTCAACGCTACCAAATGGCCCCCTTGTTTTTCATTGAAGTTTTCCATATAAGCTGTATGCTGTTCGACGTTAAAATCTACTTCCCCTTCATTTAACGCTACATCGGCCTGCAGCAATTCAGACATGTCTTTGCCGGTTACTTTGTAGCCTTTCTTTTCCAATATTGGCTTAATGCCTTTTTCAAACAAATCAGAATACGGGCCTTGTGATTTACTGTAGGTCAATTCCTTTTTGTCCCCAGTATTCGCAGAATTGCTGCCGCATCCTACCAACGCTACAGCTCCCACAATCAATGCCAACGCCAATACACTTGCTTTTTTCCATTTTCCTAAATTCATTTTTTCGTCCCCCTGCCTAATTTTAATATGATTTAATGATTTCGCGTTTTATACGCAAAATAATTGCCAATAGATTGAATAATTTGTACAAAAATAACTAAAATAATAACAGTAAACAGCATCAATGGCGTATTTAACCGTTCATACCCGTATGTCAAAGCCAAATCACCAACGCCGCCGGCGCCGATGACACCCGCCATAGCCGTTGCGCCAATCAGTCCAATCGTGCCTGTCGTAATCGATAAAATAAGGGAACCTTTGGCTTCCGGAAGCAGGAAATACCAAATAATTTCAAAATACGAAGCTCCCATCGACTGTGCCGCTTCAATAATACCTTTGCTGACTTCCAATATGGAATTTTCAAACAGACGTGTTAAATACGGCGCAATAAAAATGACCAGCGGCACTAAAGCAGCCGTTGTCCCAATCCGCGTACCGACAATCATTTTAGTCAGCGGCAAAATAAATACCATCAAGATAATAAACGGAACGCTGCGGATAATATTTATGATTGTATTCAGTGCCATAAATATCGGCTTGTTCTTTAAAATACCGTCTGAATTGGTCAGGACCAATACTACGGACATAATAATCGCTAACACTGTGCCGATGCACAACGACACAAAAACCATATATATAGTTTGTTCTGCTGCCAATACAATTTGTGACATTGGCACTCCTAACGTAGCTTCCATCAAATGTTTACCTCCTGCCATTGCAATCCCTTATTATCGATATAGTCCATTACATGTTGAATCGCCGTATCTGTGCCAATAATCTGTAAAATAAAAATACCCAGCACCTGTTTTTGCAATTCATTGACAGAGGCAAACAACACATTCGTTTGGACGTCAAAGGTTTGATTCATTTCATACAACACATTATCCGTTGCTTTATCTCCCAAAAATCGTACTTTAATAATTTTATAATTCTCTTTTTGCGCACGTATTTTTTCTATGACCGTATTGGGAATCGTATCGGGAATAACAGATTGAATAAACCGTTTCGTAATATTTTGCTGTGGATTACTGAATACATCCAGCACAGACCCTTGTTCCACCACTTGGCCATGTTCCATGACGGCAACTTTATTGCAAATACGCTGGATGACTTGAATTTCATGCGTAACAATCAAAATGGTAATATGCAATTCTTTATTGATTCGTTCCAATAACTGTAAAATATTGTCCGTTGTTTCCGGGTCCAAGGCACTCGTCGCTTCATCACACAACAGAATAGATGGATTCGTCGCCAACGCTCTGGCAATACCGACGCGCTGTTTTTGCCCCCCTGAAAGTTGTCCCGGATAAACATCCGCTTTGTCTTCCAAATTGACGAACTGCAGCAGTTTCATGACCGTATTGCGAATTTGCACTGCGTCTGCCTTGTTCAGCCGCAGCGGAATGGCTATATTATCGTACACGGACTTTGACTCCAGCAAATTAAACTGTTGGAAAACCATACCGATTTTTTTGCGTACGCCGCGCAGTTCCTTGTGAGAAAGAGCATCTATATTTTTCCCATCAATTTCCACATGGCCTGTTGTCGGTACTTCCAACGCATTGACCATGCGCAGCAATGTCGATTTGCCGGCACCGCTAAAGCCGATAATGCCAAACACATCACCGTCATCAATCGTCAGAGAAACATGGTTCAGTGCATGTATTGTGTCTTTTTTCGTTTGAAATGTTTTGCTAATATCCATAAATTGAATCATTATGCCTGCTCCTTATCATCTTGCAATTTCTGTACTGCCTGCACTGCCAAATCAGCCATATAAGAGGCTGCCGGATATAATGCGGCCGGGTCTACTTTAAATTTGGGATTATGATTGGGATACGATAATCCTGTGCCAACTTGAACAAAATACCCGTTTACCTTTTCAAAATAAAAGGCAAAATCTTCTCCTCCCAACGACGGCTGCATAGGAGCTATTTCAAACTGATGTCCTTTCGCAACTTGTTTGGCAAAAACACCCCAAGCGGCATCATTGGCTAACGCAGGCGGCCCTGGTTTCCAAGTAACCTTCGCGCGTGCGCCATAGGTTTGCGCAACAGACTGTGCTATATCTTCTACTCGTTTCTTAATCACGGCGCGTTCTTGACGTGTCATTGTCCGCGTCGTACCTTCAACCAAAGTACTCTTAGGAATAACATTCCAATTATGACCGCCTTCAATATGCGTCACACTGACCAAGTTCGCTGCAAAGGGATCCATATTGCGGCTGACGATAGTCTGTACTGCTCCAACAAAAGCCGACGCTGCAACAATAGAATCAATCCCCTTGTTGGGATGCGCTGCATGCACGCCTTTCCCTTCAAATACAATTTGGAACGCATCGACAGCTGCCATGGCCGGACCATCAATAAATCCCATCTTGCCAACTTCCAGCAGCGGTGTGCAGTGCATGCCAAATATGGCGTCCACATCATCGATAATGCCTGTTTCTATAATTTTCAACGCCCCGCTGGGGCCTTCTTCTCCTGGTTGAAAAATCACGCGAATCGTGCCGTTAATGTCTTTTTCCCGTTGTTTTAAAAGGTAAGCAGCTCCCAAGATAGCGGAAATATGAAAATCATGTCCACAGGCATGCATGCAGCCTGGTTGTCCTGAACGATAGGCTACATCGGCTTCTTCCGTAACAGGCAGTGCATCTATATCACAGCGAATAGCCGTAATCGGATGCCTGCCGGAACCAAATTCTGCTACTAATCCTGTTTCCAGCGGCAGGTGTAAAATATGTATTCCTGCTTTCTCCAAATCCTGTCGAATTCGACTGGTCGTATTATATTCTTTAAACGAAAGTTCCGGATGTTTATGAAACCAATAAAACTCATTAGTAATCTTTTCTTTTATCTGTTGTTCATCCACGTCAAAACCCCTCCATCTCCGCTCATTAGTATACTGATTCGGTATACTAATAAGTTATGCCACTCTTGATTTTATTTTTTATATACAAAGATATACAAAAAAGCCATCATCTCCTAGACAGAGACGATGGCTCGTGGTTCCACTCTGTTTACACTTTACCTTAAGCACGGCAAACTGTATCTCTAGCCCATTAACGCTGGGAATACGTAACGACATACTGGATTCCGCCGTTCTGCTCGCAAAGGCATTCCAACAAAAATGTACTGCGGTGCAGACTTTCAGCTCACAGCCCGCACTCTCTGAACGCTTCATTTTTTGTGTACTTATTTTGGTCATTGCATTTCAAATGTTTACGCATATGGTACTCTTTTCACATTGTTTTGTCAAGGCTTTTTTATCATCTTATTCTGCATACTTTGCCATGCCAAGAAACTTCCTTACGATTCTTTTATTCTGCCGCACGGCATTTCATTCCTATTTCGTAATTTCTTTCATGAGCTTCTGGCAGTACGTCCTCTCTTTGCTTTATTTTTGGTATACTATACATAACACACTTGACATACTAGCAAAATACATATAACTAATTTCTGGGAAGAAGGGATTGTTATGTCTAGCAAGAAACGTATTTTTTATTCTATTTGCCTAATCAGTTTTACAGGCTCATTTCTCTCTACAGCACTCAATATTGCCATTCCCAGCATGGCTGCAGATTTTGGCGTTCTGCCAGATAAATTGACATGGGTCGTAACGATATTTCTTATCGCTTCGGCTGCATTTCTCTTGCCTTTTGGCAAAATTTCCGATGTTTACGGACGCAGGCGCACATACATGACAGCACTTATCGGTTTTGGTTTATCGACGTTAATCGCAGCGTTGTCCCCTGTATTGCCCATGCTGTTGGTTCTTCGCGTAATACAGGGCATGTTTCTGGCCGCCATCTATGTATCGTATATGCCCCTGCTGCTAACGACAACAGAGGAAACCAACCAAGGACGCATCTTAGGCATTACCGTTTCCCTCACCTATCTAGGTCTTTCCTTAGGGCCGGTACTCGGCGGTATACTGAGCCAGTTTGCCGGCTGGCGTTGTATCTTTATCGTTCCGGCAATATTAACGTTTGCTGCGTATTATCTTATGCGTCCGGTTCACGAAGAATGGTACGCCAAAGGCGCCCCTTTTGTAAACATAGTTAGTTCGGCATTATCTGTCAGCGGCATCATCTTTTTTCTTTGGGGACTATCTTCGTATGAAACAAACCGGTTCTTTTTATGGATCGGTATTGCACTATGTATTCTCTTTCTTTTTCATGAAAGTCGCTCTTACCATCCCTTGCTGCCCCTTTTTATTTTCCGCAATATCACATTTTCCATGTCTAATTTAGCAGCATTGATTCAATACAGTGCCACCTATGCCATTTCGTTTCTGCTATCTTTATATCTGCAAGTTATTTTAAACGTTTCTCCTGCTGTATCCGGCTGTATTCTCTTAGTCCAGCCTATCATAATGGCCCTGTTTTCCCCACGGGCCGGCGTGTTGTCAGATCGCTACGGTGCCCGTTACATCGCGTCATTAGGATTGGGATTCACGACACTGGGCCTTTTGGTATTTGCGGCCAATGATACAATCTCCCTTTGGCCGCTCATTGGCGTACTACTGCTGATTGGCATAGGCGCTGCCCTCTTTGGTGCACCAAACAACAGTGCCATTATGAGCGCCGTCAAGCCAACCTATCACGGCATTGCTTCCAGTATGCTTGCACTAGCCCGTAATCTGGGACAGGCTTTCAGCATGGCCTTCGTCACACTTATTTTATCTATGCAGCCTGCTGTCTACACTTCGTACGCATCCTTTATCCAGACAGCTATTCATGGTACCTTCTTTCTCTTTGCCGCATTATGCTTTTTAGCAATATTTGCATCTTTAGCTAGAGGTACAAGCCAAAATAAGATATAATACGTATAGAAAGGATACATCCTTTTCAAGGAGGTTTTATAATATGAAAAAACAACTTATCATCGGCATGATTGCTGCCTCTTTATTAGGCTTTGGCGGCGGCATTGCTACGACACAAGCTTTTAATTTAGGGTCTATTCTCAAAGTCGGCGGCGTATCCGTTCTTGTTGATAAATTCGGCCCGCAAATCAATGATTTTCTCAACAAATTACTCATGAAAAACGGTGTGGGAACGGATTATGCCACTAAAGTTGTCCCGATTATCAGCGTCGGCAGCGGCAAATACGTCGGTGCCGTACAAGTCGTTGGGCCAAAAGGGCAAGTTGACAAAGTACAGTCTGTCGGCCAGTTAGAAGGCAGTTTTAATAATATTGCCAGGGCAAAAGCGTTGATTCCGCTGGCCACTAAAGATGTAACCAATCTCAACCGGGTACAGGGCGTCGGCGTATCTGCCATGATTGACTTAAAATTCTAATACCTTCACGAATCCCTCTTTGCGTGGTAGAATAATACCAACTTAACAAAGGGGGAATTTTTTTGAAAACGTATCAACCGATTACTCCAGAAATCATTGAAAAATTAAAAAATATTACCGGCCCGTCTTATGTAAAAACCGACCGTGACATGCTTCTTCAGTATCAGACAGACTATGAAACCAATCCGTCCATGTTTCATGTACCGGAAGCTGCCATTATTCCTGCCAACGCAGAAGAAATTTCACAAATTGTCAAACTCGCCAATAAATACGATTTTCCTATTACAGTCCGCGGCGGCGGCACCAGTCTGGCAGACGGTGCTATTCCCGTATGCGGCGGCTTGGTTCTCTGCATGGATCGGCTCAACAAAATTATTGAGCTCAATGAAGACGGTATGTATATGACTGTAGAAGCCGGCGTCCGTACAGTTGATTTGCAAAATGCTGCCAAAAAAGTGGGGCTTCTCTATGCCGGTGACCCTTCCAGCGCAGAAAGCTGCTTAATCGGCGGCAACCTGGCTACCAATGCCGGTGGTCTGCGCGCCGTTCGCTATGGTGTAACACGCCATCAAGTGTATTCTTTGGAAATGGTTACTCCGACAGGTGATATTGTCGAATGCGGCAGCATCCTCAAAAAATGCTCTACAGGCTATGATTTGGAACAACTCATCATCGGCAGTGAAGGCACACTGGGTATTATTACCAAAGTCACTGTCAAATTGATTCCCCTGCCGCCGTACCGTTTTGACGTACTGGCCGTTTATACCGATCCCAAAAAAGCACTGTATATGGTTCCCAAACTGCTGAAAGCCGGCATCGACCCGACCAGCGTAGAATATATGGATAACTCATACGTCCGCGATACAGCTGACTACTGCAAATATTCCGATATGCCGCACTATGAAGATGGTATTTATGTCATCATTACGGTAGAAACATTCCGTGAAGACGAACTGGACGCAAAAATGGATTCTGTCTGCACGATTTGTGAAGATTCCGGTGCCGTAGATGTCTTGGAAGCCGACGACCGTATTTGGAATATGCGCCGCAATGTCCAAACGTCCTGCGAAATGGTCAGCAAAGTCTTCCTTACGGATGATGTCGTTGTTCCTGTCCACAAAATCGCTTCTACGATTGAAAAAATCATGGAAATTGGCGAAAACTATCCCTTCCAAGTCAAAATCAACGCCCATATCGGCGACGGCAATCTGCACATCGTTCTCTGCAAGATGGATATGAGCGACGAAGAATGGAATAAAAACGTGGAAGAATTTCATCAGCAAGTATATGCCTATGCATATAGCGTAGGCGGTCGTCTGGCTGGCGAACACGGCATCGGTGCCAAAAAACTCAAATACATGGAAGAATTTACGCCCAACGGAGAATTGGCTGTCATGAAAACGATCAAGCGGGCAATGGATCCTAAATTGATTCTCAATCCAGGGAAACTCATCGATGCGTAAACTATTTTCAAATCTAATTTTTTATCATTGATATTGACATACCATACAATCAATGATAACATATACACCAACAACATAACATTGTCTTTCATCAAGAGCAGTCGAGGGATTGGCCCGATGACGCTGCGGCAACCCCCATATGGGATAGGTGCCAAGTCCAACGGTATATACCGGCAGATGAACGCGTGAATAATCAAGCCGTCATCTGTTGACGGCTTTTCTTTTTGCTAAGTCAATACATAATTTCCAGAAAGGATTTGATTATTCATGAATTCATCTATTAAAAAGCTTCTCTCCGCCGCTTTAATTGCAACGACCTGCATTTTTGCCGCTGGCTGCGGCGGTTCTGACAACAACAGCGCCAGCTCTGATAAAAAAGAAATTAAAATGGGCGTAACCGCCGGTCCTCATGCAGAAGTCATGGAAGAAGTCGCTAAAGAAGCTGCCAAACAGGGCATTACAATTAAAATTGTCGAATTTAACGACTATGTACAGCCTAATAAAGCCTTGGCTGAAAAAGATTTGGATATGAACTCCATGCAGCATCAGCCGTATCTCGACAATGTCGTCAAAAAACAGGGCTTAAAATTGACCTCTATCGGTAAAACAATTATTCTTCCTATGGCTGTATATTCTCACAAATACAAAGATATCAAAGAAGTTTCTGACGGTGCTAAAGTCACGATTCCAAATGACCCGACCAACGGTGCCCGCGCACTGCTTCTCTTGCAGCAAGCTGGGTTGATTAAATTGAAAAACGGTGATTCTGTCGATGCTTCTGTTCCAGATATTACAGAAAATCCGAAAAATCTTCAGTTTGTTGAATTAGATGCCGCACAGATTCCCCGCTCTTTGGATGACACGGACTTAGCTTGCGTTAATACGAACTATGCCATTCCGGCAGGCTTAAATCCGCAAAAAGATTCTATTCTCGTAGAAGGCAAAGATTCTCCATATGCCAATGTAATGGTTGTCCGCGATGAAGATAAAGACAACGCAACGTATCAAAAAGTATTGGCAATCTACCAATCTGAACCTATTAAAAAATTCATTGCCGATCACTTCCAGGGAACTATTCTTCCTGCATTCTAAATAGACACTGCCTGCCATAAAATACTGTATTTTATGGCAGGTTTTTTATACATACCAAGCTCTTAAAGGAGGTTATTTTCTTGTTTTTCCCTAAATTAGATAAAAAATCATTAACAGACGGCATTATCATTCCTCAAATGGTAAAAGTACATCAAACCTTTCCCCATACAGATTTAGCCGATCCAACAGCCACCTTAAAAGAACAGCTGCAAACACTCGACGCTTCTTCTATCGCAGCACTAAAAGGCAAACGCATCGGCATTACCGCCGGCAGCCGCGGGCTTCCGCATTATAAAGAACTGTTAAAAACACTCTGTGATCAATTAAAAGCCTGGGGAGCCCATCCTTTCGTATTCCCGGCTATGGGCAGCCATGCCGGCGCTACTGCAGAAGGGCAAAAAGCACACTTGGCTCAATTCGGCATTCATGAAGAATACTTAGGTGTTCCTGTTCTCTCTACGATGGACGTAGTACAAGTCGCTTCTTTAGATGACGGATTCCCTGTGTACTGTGACAAAAACGCATATGAAGCAGACGGCGTCATCCTTTTCAACAAAATTAAGCCGCATACCCATTTCAAATATGACCATGAATCTGGTTTATTAAAAATGATTTGCATCGGTGTTGGCAAACACAAAGGTGCTGCAACCTTCCATGCTCATGGCTATGACCACTTTGGTCCCAATCTAGAACGCGTAGCCAACGCATTTATACAGCACATCAATGTCGTCTTTGCTGTCGGCCTCGTACAAAGTCCCAGTGATGACATTGCTTGCCTTGAAGTTATCCCTAAACAACGTATTTTAGAACGCGATGCCGCGCTGCAAGTACGTGCTAAACAAGAAATGCCCCGCTTGAAATTGCCGCGCATTGACGTATTGATTATCGACGAAGTCGGCAAAGAAATCAGTGGTGCCGGCATGGATCCCAACGTCACGGGACGAACGGAACGTTTTAGCCAAGAAGCTGCATTTCGCGCATTAGCACCGGATATTGAAAAAATAGTGCTGCTCGATATTACACAGGCAGCCCATGGCAATGCAGCTGGCGCCGGTGTAGCCGATATTATCAGCTATCGATTTGCCAACAAAATTGATTTTGCCTCCACGTATACCAACATCATTACTGCAAAATCATTCCGCATGGGTGCCATGCCTTTATATGCCAACAGCGATAAAGATGCCATTGAAATGGCTATGGCTCATTCATTTCTTCCGGTTCCCAACGACGCTAAAATCGTCCGCATAAAAAACACGCTGGCATTAGAAGACATTGAATGCTCTGTCAGCTGTATCGAAGAAATCAAAAAACATGATGATATGGAAATTTGCTCTGCTCCTTATACATGGAAGTTTAATGAAGAAGACAATCTTTGGTAATACAAAAAACGCATTTGACAAATCCAGAGAATATCTTGTACAATAATCTTACCTATTAAAAGGGAGTAACTTTCTAGAGATATTGTCAACAATCACTGCAGTAATTCCTGCTGGCAATATCGGCGAAACATATTTCGTTAAGTGAGACTTTTAATGCGTCAGTTAGATGCATTAAAAGTCTTTTTTTATTTCATGCACAAAGGAGATGGCAACATGGATATGAATTCTAATTATTTTTTACTTTCTCTCATTTCTATTATTTTACTTGATATTGTCCTAGGCGGCGATAATGCAGTCGTCATCGGCATGACGTCCCGTCAGCTTCCCATCGAAATGCGAAAAAAAGCAATTTATATTGGCACAGCCGGAGCCATTATCATACGCGTCCTGATGACATTCATTGCTGCCTATCTTCTTACGATTCCTTATTTACAGGCACTTGGCGGTTTTATTTTACTGCCCATTGCCTTCAAATTACTCAAACCACAAAAAGATACCTCCCATTCCGCTGCCGTTTCTGCATCATTTGCTAATGCCATAAAAACAATTATCATTGCTGATGCCGCCATGGGAATCGACAATGTATTAGCCATTGCCGGAGCTTCTCATGGCAACCTGCTCCTCGTATTCATCGGACTGGCCATCAGCATCCCCATTGTCGTATGGGGCAGTCAGCTTATTGCTCGTCTCATGGATCGTTTTACCTGGCTTGTAACACTAGGTGCTTCTCTACTTGCCTATACCTCGTCTTCTATGATATTGCACGATAAGATGATTGGTTCTTTGCTGCAGCATCTCCCCTTTATCTCCTACCTGCTGCCCGTATGTTTTATCGGAGCAATCATTCTGTATCAAAAGAAACTATCGGCTTAATAAAAAAATGGCGCATGCTCATAAAAACATGCCCCATTTTTTATGTTAACCGCTGATAATTTCTATAATATCAACTTTTGTCGTATTACTGTTGATATTCTTTTCGTATCGTTTCAATAAAAACGCGCCAATCAACCCGCCAACAATCATTCCCGCAAACGCTGTTAATTCACTGGTATACCCATACGTACTGCCAAACCAATAGCCAAAGATTCCCCAAATAATAATAAAGGCCAACGGCATGCCAAAACACATGATGCCGCCAACAGCTACTTTGTCTTCCGGTATATTAAATTTGACAAACTGTCCTTTTTTCGCCCCAATCGTATTTACTGCATCAATGACAACATTATTGTCACACATGCTGTCACTACAGGGGGTATATAAATTATTGCGGTTCGTCTGTACTTTCGCTAAACCGTTTTCATATACCATTTCTACAATTCCTGTTCCAGTTCTCATCGTTCTTCTCCTTCTGTCAACATATGCATATGCTATTCTTTTATTATACCCTACTTTATTTATACTGAATAGGTGTATTTTAGCGGCAAAAAGAGATTTTCTTGACAATTTCTGTTATACTATAAGTGTCCAAACGGACTAAACGCTGAGATACAAAGGAGTGACATACGATGGCAGTTACTATTACAAAAGAAAATTTCCAATCGGAAGTAATCGAATCCACGGTTCCCGTTCTCGTCGATTTTTGGGCAGCTTGGTGCGGTCCCTGCCAAATGCTCTCGCCTGTCGTGGATGAAATTGCAGCCTCTCATCCGGACATAAAAGTCGGCAAGATTAATGTCGACGAACAGCCTCAGCTGGCGCAAGCCTTTGCCGTCAATGCAATTCCTACGCTTCTCATTTTCAAAAAAGGCAAGGTCGTTCAGCAATTCACCGGCGTTCAGCCTAAAAGCACGATTCTTGCTGCACTCGCATAGAAAGAAGGTAATTTTATATGTACACATACCAGCCAGAAGGCGTTTGTTCCAAAGCCATTCATTTTGATATTCAAAACGGCGTCATTAAAAACGTTTCATTTGTTGGCGGCTGTCCCGGAAATTTACAAGGCATCAGCCGTTTAGTAGAAGGGATGACCCCCAAGGACGCAATTTCCCGTCTCGAAGGCATTCGCTGCGGCGGCAAATTGACATCCTGCCCGGATCAGTTTGCCAAAGCACTGAAGCAGGCTCTTACAGAACAATAAGACACCCATAAAAAGGTTCATCGGTTATACTCCCTATAACACGATGAACCTTTTTTTCATAGATATACGCCTATCAAAAAACGCATGTATGCCTGTTCTCTCTTTAATCACCTGTATTTGAGGCAGCCAACATCATTTTTGCTTCTGCCTCAGCAGCAGTTGTCCCATCTTCATGGAGTACCCTTCCCTTTGTCAGATACAAGCGGCCGCGATGTGCCACAATCCATCCTTCTACTTTCACAGTTTCACCAATACGCACAGCACTGCGAAACCGAATATCCAATTTAGCTGTATATGCAGGCATACCCGCAACATGAAATACATAATCTCCCATAACTTCATCCAGCAATGTGCTGGTAATACCGCCATGCATTCTGTCTCCATAGCTTTCTAAATCTTTGCGTGCTGTAAAATACGCACAGCATATATCGCCATCTATTTTCATATCCAATTTCAACCCAATCGGATTATCTTTACCGCAGCCAAAACACCAGTTTGTTTCTTTCGCTGTATCTTCATTTGTATTCATGCGACAACACTCCTTTTATGGCATTTTTGATTATTATACATCAAATTTCATTTTTAGAATAGAGCCGCCACGTCAGACACCTTTGCCATTAATTGAAAAATTATCTCGTTTTTATATTGACATTGTTTTTCATTCTTGGTATAGTATTACCATAAACGAAAAGGAACGGAGGATGCATATGAATATCGATGCTATATTAGTAAATCACTGTTCTCCTACATTAGCCGGATTAAAAATGGGCGCGCTTCTTTGCCTCCCCCGTCAAGAATCCCTCGTAGAATATCGACAATTACTTGATAATTATAATCATAAGTATAATTCAAAAGGGCTTCATTTTCGCATTTTATATTGTTGTCCCCAGCGTACACTGCTGTATATATATCGACCAGCAATGGTGGAAGCATATGTCAAACAGCCTAAGATTCAAAAATTCTTAAAACGGTTTGGCTATGCAAAATCAGGCTCTCTCAACACCATGCTGGCATACTTATCCTATCGCTTCCGTAAAGGAGGCTGCTTCCCCCATGAATCGGGTATCTTTCTCGGCTACCCGCTGGAAGATGTCTATGGATTCATCGTCAATAGGGGGAACCATGCCAAACTATGCGGTGAATGGAAAGTATACGGAGACGCTGCAAAAGCATCTCATCTATTTCATCAATATGAATGCTGCCGGCAAGATTATATCAATCGGTTCACTGTGGGGACAGCCCTAGAATCGCTCATTGTAGCATAAGGAGGAATTTAATCATGGTAGAAATCGTATATTGGAGTGGCACAGGCAATACAGAAGCAATGGCACAGGAAATTGAAGCAGCTGCAAAAGCTGCCGGTGCTGACGTCGAATCTGTTCGCTTTGAAGATACAAGCGTAGATGCCGTAGCTAGTAAAGATGTTATTCTGCTTGGCTGCCCGGCAATGGGTGCCGAAGAATTGGAAGACAGCGTTGTTGAACCGTTCTTTACTGCTTTGGCTTCCAAATTAAGCGGCAAAAAAGTTGGTTTGTTTGGCTCTTACGGTTGGGGTACCGGCGACTGGATGGATACGTGGAAACAGCGTACAGAAGACGCCGGCGCAACAGTCATTGGTACTGCCATTGTCAACGAAACGCCTAATAATTCTGAAGAATGCGCAGCACTTGGCAAAGCAGCTGCACAAGCTTAACTGAAATACCCCTTTTCAGTTCATTCATACCTCTCTAAAATATAGAAAAGAGCAACGATTATTTTGCTAATCGCTGCTCTTTTCTATTTTAGGCATGCCCTGTACGATAAAATATGCTAGAATAAGGACATCAAGGAGGCTTTATACACTATGTTCAATTTATTTAAAAAAAAAGATACGCATAAAAAAATATATTTTGCTTCACCCTTCACAGGAGAGCTGCATCCTATTACCGATGCCCCGGATGAAGCATTTGCCAGTAAAATGACCGGTGACGGTTTTATGGTATACCCGACAGACGGCACAGTATACGCTCCTGCCGACAGCAAAGTAACCTTCGTCTTTGATACCAAACATGCTATAGGACTGGCTGCTGCCGACGGTACAGAATACATGCTGCATATCGGCATTGACACGGTAAAACTGCAAGGTCAAGGATTCACTGTATTTGTAACAGATGGCCAACACGTAAAAAAAGGCGACAAACTCTTGGAATTTGACAACGAGTTTGTCAAAACACACGCCGCATCCAACGCCTGCCTATGTCTTTTTACTGATACAGAGAAAATAAAGACCGTTCATATGGCTGCTGCGGGCACAATTCATGCCTTAGATACAGCTGTTTGGTTTTAATGCAAAAATAATACGACTATAACGCTTTAATCTTTTGAAACATTTTACAGGGTTGCAATAAAAGGAGATTGATTGGTCTATTTTATTGCAACCCTTTTATATTATGTAATATAAAGTGCTTAGTTTGCAGTATTACATTTTTTCTTCTAACTCCAAACTAAACACTAAAAAAGGATTACTGCATGATAACAAACTACTTCATGCAATAATCCTCTATGTATGGTGGAGATAAGGAGGATCGAACTCCTGACCTCTTGCATGCCATGCAAGCGCTCTCCCAGCTGAGCTATACCCCCATGATATATACATTGCTTTTCATGACACTTATCATATCATAGATGTATTATTTTATCAATACCTTTATATATATAACGTTTTTTCTATTCTTTCTATTCTTTCTTTAATTTATTGATGTTATTTTGCATACTATGATAAAATATATGTATAGATAGATAAAATTAATGTATTTTAAGTATAAATCAGGTTTCATACGGCATGCTGGAAGGGGGAACTGCATTATGAATATTGAAAAAACATTCTTATTACAATTAAGTCACCATATTTTATATTCTTACTTTGAAAAGAATGATTTAGAACCGCTTTTGTCATCACTAGCAGAAGACGTCGTCTGGATAGGTACAGGAAAACACATGTGCCTGACAGGCTATGCCGCCGTATTCAATGCGTTTGCGTCAGGAAGAGATCAGCTCGTACCCTGCGTGATTCAACACGAACATCACCTGATTCGGCCTTTGGGAGCGGATTATTGGCTTTGCCAGTACACGTCAGAAATAAAAACGAGTACGTCTACTACGCTCTATTTGGATGAACATCAGCGCTGCGTCTTTATTTTCCGCCGCAACCCAGCATCCCGCAATCATACAGGATGGGAACTGGCCTATCTATACACGTCTTTATCATTTAACCCGTTAAAAGAAAATGAGTTGTTCGCCGTTGATTACGGCAGCCGCAATTTCAACTGGCTTCATCAGCAGCAAACACCGCTGTCGCCACGCGAGCTAGCCGTCGCCCAACTAGTCGCAGAAGGCCGGACAAACAAAGAAGCAGCTGCTATACTGCATGTCGCAGAAATTACCGTGAAAAAGACATTGAGCCGCTTATATAAAAAATTAGGCATTAACAATCGCGCGGCTTTAACGCAGTATATATCCCAAAAGCAACCACCTCATCTGCCATAATTCGTCCTGCAAATGGATGCCATTTTATTTTGTCATCATGTTGGGTAAATGGTGTATCTTTTCAATATATCTGTATTGTAGTACAATAGATAGTGTTAACATAATCAGATGTTATATAAGGAGGATACACCCATTATGGCTCATGTAAATGAAAACTATTTGAAACTCCCAGGCAACTATTTATTTGCTACGATTGCAAAAAAAGTTGCCGAATTTTCTAAAGCACATCCTGATGCAAATATCATTCGCCTTGGCATTGGCGACGTTACGCGTCCGCTGGCTCCGGCTATTATCGAAGCTATGCATAAAGCTGTCGATGAAATGGGCAAAGCTGAAACATTCCGCGGCTATGGCCCGGAACAAGGATATGATTTCCTGCGCGAAGCTATTATCAAAGGCGATTACGAAACACGGGGTATTCACCTCGATACAGATGAAGTATTCGTTGGCGACGGTGCCAAAACAGACGTTGCCTGCATTCAGGAAATTTTCGGCAGTGATTTAAAATTTGCTGTTGCTGACCCTGTATATCCGGTATATCTTGATTCCAACGTAATGAGCGGCCACACGGGTGACTGGAACGAAGAAAAAGGCATTTATGACGGTGTCGTATACCTTCCCTGCTCTCCGGAAAACGGCTTCAAAGCAGAACCGCCGGCAGAAAAAGTGGATATCGTATACCTCTGCAACCCATCCAATCCTACAGGCACGGCAATGACCACTGAAGAATTGACAAACTGGGTCAAAGCAGCAAAAGAAAACCACTTCATCATCATTTATGATTCTGCATATGAAACCTATATTACAGAACCCAACGTTCCGCACAGCATTTTTGAAATCGAAGGTGCTAAAGAAGTCGCTATCGAACTTCGCTCTTACTCCAAATGCGCCGGCTTTACAGGCACGCGCTGCTCGTATGTCGTAGTTCCTAAAGTTTGCGTTGCTTATAAAAAAGACGGTACAGCTGTAGAATTAAATCCGCTTTGGAACCGCCGTCAGTGCACATTCTTTAACGGCACGCCGTATGTTGTACAGCGCGCTGCTGAAGCATACTACAGCCCGGAAGGCCAGAAACAATGCTTGGCTGACGTCAACTACTATATGGAAAATGCCCATATCATTCGTGACGGCTTGACAAAAGCCGGCTACACTGTATACGGCGCTACGAATTCCCCATATGCTTGGGTACAAACACCTAACGGTATGAAGAGCTGGGATTTCTTTGATTTGCTTCTTGAAAAAGCAAATGTCGTTACAACACCGGGTGTCGGCTTTGGCCCGCACGGCGAAGGATATTTGCGTCTGACTGCTTTCGGTACCAAAGAAAACACAATCGAAGCGGTAAAACGTATTGCTGATTTAAAATTATTAAAATAAAAGGTGGTTTAACCATTGAGTACCAATCTGGAAGTCGGCATTGTCGGCTTGCCGAACGTCGGCAAAAGTACCTTGTTCAATGCCATTACCAAAGCAGGTGCAGAAGCTGCCAACTATCCCTTCTGCACTATCGAACCAAACGTCGGGGTCGTTGAAGTCCCGGACAAACGTATCCAAATACTGACGGATATGTATCATCCCAAAAAGACCATTCCTGCTGTCATGCGTTTTGTTGATATTGCAGGCTTGGTAGCCGGTGCCTCTAAAGGTGAAGGATTAGGCAACAAATTTCTCAGCCACATTCGTGAAACAGATGCCATTGCCGAAGTAGTACGCTGCTTTGAAGATTCCAACATCACACATGTAGACGGTTCTATTGACCCGATTCGCGATATTGAAACCATCAACACCGAACTCTGCCTGGCTGATTTGGAAACGACACAAAAACGTGCTGACCGCATTGCCAAAGTAGCACAGTGCGGAGACAAAGCAGCAAAAGCAGAATATGCTGTCATTCAAAAAGTATTGGCAGCATTAGAAGATGGCGAACCGGCCCGCAAAGTAGGATTAACTAAAGATGAACTGCCGCTCATTAAAGAGCTCAATCTGTTGACCTTGAAGCCAATTATCTACATTGCAAATGTTTCAGAAGATGAAGCCGGTGACCCGCATGCCAATGCCAATGTCAAACGTGTTGAAGAATATGCGGCTAAAGAAGGAGCGCAAGTGGTTGCTGTTTCTGCTAAAATCGAAGCAGAAATCGCTGAACTCCCTGACGATGAAGCTGCTGTCTTTTTAGAAGAATTAGGGCTTTCTGAATCCGGTCTAGACCGCCTGATTAAAGCCAGCTATTCTCTGCTTGGTCTGATTAATTTCTTCACTGCCGGGGCTGATGAAGTCCGCGCCTGGACGATTGTCAACGGCACAAAAGCACAGAAAGCGGCCGGTAAAATCCATACGGATATCGAACGCGGCTTTATTCGTGCTGAAATTGTCTCCTACGAAGATTTGATTGCCTGCGGCAGTGAACAAGCCGCCAAGGAAAAAGGTCTGGTTCGCTTGGAAGGCAAGGATTATATCATGCAAGACGGTGACGTCACGTATTTCCGTTTCAACGTATAATCTATAGAAAAAGCGTACTAAAAACTATAAATAAAATGGGCTTGTCGCTTTATGCGGCAGCCCATTTTTTAGTATTGGTCTCAATCATTGCAACAAATAAAACGAATTGGCATTACGGCGGCAAACGCCGTACAATACGTTACTCTTCTACACTTTCATCTTGATTTGGATTTCTCTTATCCGATACTCCCACAATATAATCCATAGAAACATGATACAGCTTAGCTAAGACAATCATTTTTTCTATCGATATTTTTCGTTTTCCAAGCTCATACATTCCGTACCCGACTTGGGAGCATTGCAGTATCTTCGCCACATCAGCCTGTGATAATTTGGCTTCTTGCCGAAGAGGCTTCAATCGACTATAAAATTTCATTGCATCACCTATTCCATTTTTTATACAAGGTATCCGATCCAGTCTCTATATTTTACAATATTTTTCTTTTTTTCGCTATATTGTATACCTAAAAAAGATAAGAAGACGCAAAAAAACAGCAATGCCGTTACTTTTCGCATTGCTGTTTTTAAGTATTTTTTGAGTATATATTAGTCTATATCAACCAATTTTCCCGGATTCATAATATCATTCGGGTCCAACGCTTTCTTAATCGCTTTAATAACATTCAATTCTGCTTCTGGCGTGCAAAGCGCAAATTCTTCTAATTTCTTGAAGCCAATGCCGTGTTCACCAGACATTTTGCCGCCCAATGCATATACGCGCGGGAAGAGATCTCGATGGAATGCCTTAATCTTTTCAAACCATTCTTCTGGGGTCAATCCTTTCGCATTCAACGGCAGTACATGGATGTTGCCGTCGCCAATATGGGCAACTGTAACGCAATACAAGTCATATTTTTCACGCAGTTCCGGAATCTGTTTCGTAATATCAGGAATTTTATCGAGAGGTACGACAAAGTCTTCTGTCTGGAACATTTTATCGACATCACGGGCAGCTTCTGCAAACTGTTTGCGCAGTTTCCAAATACGTTTATCTGCTTCAAATTCATCAATAGAACCATTGGCTTCTGCCAAATCGCAGAGCTGTTCCATTTTACGGTCCGAATCGTCTTCACTGAAGGATTCTACCGTGACGATAACATAATCACAACCATCATCTACATGCGGCATCGTCATATCAAGGAATTTGCAGGTCATTTTTAATGCTTCATTGTCCATGAATTCGATGCTGGTCGGGTCAATGCCTGCTTTCAAAATTTTATTTGGCAAAGCAAATGCTTCTTCATCCGTCTTAAAGACACAAACCATATTGAAATTGTAAGGAGGCATCGGGCGAAGTTTGACTGTTACTTCTGTAATAATCCCCAAGGTACCTTCAGAACCGGCAAAAAGCTGTTCCAAGCAAAGACCGGTTGAGCTCTTTTTCAAGCGTGCGCCGGCTGTCAAAATTTCACCGGTCGGCGTAACTACTTTCAAACTGTAAATCTGATGACGGGTTGTACCATATTTGACAGCTTTATTACCGCCGGCATTGTTGGCTACGTTGCCGCCAATCATACTGCTGTCAGCACTGGACGGATCACCTGCATACAAAAGACCGTGTTTAGCTGCTTCACGCTGTAAATCGCCCGTAATAACGCCAGTCTGGCAAACAGCATACATGTTGTCTGCATCCAACGTAAGAATTTTATTCATCCGTTCCAATTCAACGACGATGCCATGATAAACTGGGATAGCACCACAGGCAACGCCGGATCCTGCAGACCGCGGTGTAATTGGAACCAAATATTTATTGGCTAATTTAACAACTTCAGCAACTTCTTCCGTAGAACCTGGGAAAACAACTACTTCCGGTTTATGGAAATAATGGGAATTCCCTTCTTCATCTGTCTGATAGGCCGTTAAATAATCATCATCGGTCTTAACGTATTTTTCACCTAATACATTTCGTAAATCGTTCAACAATTCTGGCGTAACCGGATTATATTTTTTTGCCATGAATACACGCTTCCTTCCATCAGTTTTGTCATGTTCTTTCTCATAGCCATTGTCTATAGATTTTCTCTCACTAGCGATGAAGACAGTATAACACTAAAAAAACGCTTGTAAAGAGCCAATAACAGTTAGAAAAGACCGCATGAATCTCAAAACCTGCTGCCGCCAGAAGATAACGCCGTGATAATTCCTAAGCGTTTTACGTTTTACGATTTTCCATGCCAAACCAGCATATATTTTTTTAGAATATTTTTATATGCTTATCCGCTATGATTCAGAAAGTTTTTCCCATTTTTCATAATACTCATCCAGCGTTTGCTGTGCTGTTTCGTATGATTGCGATAATTCTGCCATCTTATTCGCATCAGTCTGATTCTCAATTTGATTCATCTGTACTTCATACATTTTTAACGTTGCTTCCAGTTCAGCAATTTTCATTTCTATTTTTTCCAGTTTAGCTTCTTTTCCATACGACGATTCTTTCTTTTTCGGCACCAAAGCCGCTGCTGGTTTAGCAGCTGCTTTGGTTGCAGGTGCAACACGTTCCTTTTTAGTGAGCCGCAATTTCCCTTCCGTTTCTTCTTTTTCGGCTAATTCCTGCGCTGCCAGCTCTGCCGCTTCTTTTTCTTTTTCCCGGTAATAGGTATAATTTCCTAAAAATTCTTTCAGCTGCTTGTTTTCTAATACAAGCGTTCTTGTCGTAATTTTATCCAAGAAATACCGGTCATGGGATACTACTAAATAGGTACCGCCAAACTCCTGCAGTGCTTGTTCTAAGACTTCGCGCGTAGGAATATCCAAATGGTTTGTTGGTTCATCCAAAATTAAGAAATTAGCACCTTGAAGGAACAATTTTAACAGTGCGACACGCGCTTGTTCGCCGCCGCTCAAACTGTCAATCACTTTGAATACGTCGTCACCCCGGAACAAAAAACGGCCTAATACGGCACGCGCTTCGTCTTCGCCAAAAGAGAAATCATTCATAATTTCTTCCAAAATAGTCCATGCCCCGTGTAAATCTGTATGTTCTTGCGCAAAATATCCAATATGCACACGGCTTCCCAGTGTAATATGACCGCTGTCAGCTTCTATTTCTCCCATAATCATACGAATTAATGTCGTTTTACCGGCACCATTAGGGCCAATCAAAGAAACAGATTCGCCACGTCGCAGCAGCAGTGACAAATGATTGAACAGTTGACGATCAGCAAATCCGCCGCAAATATCATCCAAGACCAATACTTTTTGACCGCATTCTTCAGCCGGTGCAAACTGAAACTGAAGGGAAGCGGTTTCCGGTGAAAGTTCAATTCGTTCCAATCTATCTAATTGCGATTGGCGTCCTCGGGCCTGTTTCGCTTTAATGCCGGCTTTATATTTGCGGATATATTCTTCTGTTTCATGAATGTGTTCCTGTTGTTTACGATATGCACTTTCCAATGCTTTGCGCCGTTCTTGACTCTGTGCTATATACCGAGAATAGTTGCCTTTATATTTAGTTACCGTTCTATGATCCAGCTCTAAAATCCCCGTCGCAACTCTGTCTAAAAAGTAACGATCATGCGACACTATCAAGATGCCGCCGCCATAGGACAACAAATACCCTTCCAGCCATTCCAGCATATCCATGTCCAAATGGTTCGTCGGTTCGTCTAAAAATAAATAATCCGGACGCCGTACCAACGCCTTGGCCAAATTAATTCGCGTTTTTTGTCCGCCGGAAAACTGCTGTACTGGACGGTCCATATCTTCTTCTGTAAAGCCCAAGCCATGAATAATTTTTCGTGACATAGACTCATATTCATAGCCGCCGAGCCATTCAAATCGTTCCTGCATGCGTGCGTAGCGGTTCATCAGTGTTTCATCCTCAGGATGCACCTGCATCTCTTTTTCTACTTGTTTCAGCTGTTCTTCCAGACGCATGACATCCTTCCAGGCATTCGTTACAGTCTGCCGCAGCGTAACATCATCTGCAAAGGTAATATCCTGCTGCAAATAGCCAATCGTTTCTCCTTCTGATACGGCAAACACGCCGCCATCATATTCTTCTTCCCCCATCAAGCATTTGAGGAGAGTCGATTTACCGGCGCCGTTGGCACCAATCAAGCCAATTCGTTCACCGCGCCGGATTTCAAACGTCACATCTTTGAATACGGTATGTACGCCAAACGATTTGGCGAGCTTTTGTACTTTTATACTTCCCATGATAAATTCCTCTCTTATCCAGGTATCATTACAAATTTTTTCAACGCTTTATTATACCACAAACCGCACAGTTCCCGCTTGCTGCCGCTGTTATATCTCGGTTTTATCTGCGCATCCCTTTCTAATAACAACACAGCTTGGCAAAAAAATAATGCTGTATTTGTAAAGTTACTCTTGACAGACTGTCTGCACCTGTGTATAATTTGCTTTGCAAATAACAAAACAGTGTTGATTGGGAAAAGTAATAGCTGCCGCGAACATTACAGAGAACCTGCTGATTTGGTGCGAAGCAGGATGAACGCGCGTTATGAATATCACCCAGGAACTGCCTGCTGAACAGATAGTAAGTAAGCGTGGCCGTGTGACAATCGTTATCTTGTCAGGCATTGAACGCAGCATCGCTGCGGTGATGTCTATAAAGAGGCCGGAATTATCCCGGCAATAAGAGTGGTACCGCAGAGTTTACGCTTTGTCTCTTCAATGAAGAGGCAAAGCTTTTTTTATTACTCCAGAATCAAGACGTTTGTTATTTGGTATCTTGTATTATCTTTATTTTACCTGGAGGTTTGTTATTATGATGAATTTTGTATCGAAACTTAGTGCTTTTGTCGGAAAAAATCTAACTTGGCTCGTACTGCTTGATATTGTTGCAGGTTATTTTCTCCCCTCAGCATTTACCTGGTCTGTAAAAAACACCGTGCCCCTTCTCGGCGTTGTCATGTTCGGCATGGGCATGACACTGCATGCATCAGACTTCCGTCTTGTCCTACAGCGTCCGAAAGAAGTCCTCATCGGCACAGTATGTCATTATACCATTATGCCTATTGTCGCTTATGCCTTGGTATTAGGATTCGGTTTATCGCCGGAACTCGCCGTCGGTATGGTTTTATTAGGCTCCTGCCCCAGCGGCACGGCTTCCAACGTCATGGGCTTTTTAGCTAAAGCGGATGTACCTTTATCCGTTTCCATCACGACTGTTTCCACCTTGCTTGCCCCTATCATGATGCCGTTCTTAGTTTGGGCATTGGCCGGTCAATGGGTTACCGTTTCTTTCTTAGCCATGGCAATGACTGTTATGAAAGTCATCTTAGTTCCCTTGTTCTTAGGTCTGTTAGTTCATCGTCTGATTGGTGAAACCTATTTGGCTCAGATGCAGAAAGTGCTTGTTTTAGTATCTGCTTTTGCCGTTCTTTCTATTCTCGGCGGTGTAGTTGCCGTCAACGGTGCTAAAATCGTTTCCCTTGGCGTCTTTATGGTGCTCCTCGTTTTGGCACACAATCTTTTTGGATTTGCACTGGGATATTTCGCTACCGGAAAATTGGGTATGGGCAAAAAACAACAGCATTCCGTTACACTGGAAGTCGGCATGCAAAACGATGCCTTGGCCTTGTCCATCGCTTCCGTATACTTCGCTCCGGCTGTTGCTATCCCGGCTGCTGTCGGTGCCGCTATCCATCAAATCACTGGTTCTTTGCTTGCAGGCGTTTTTGCCCGTCATATGGATGCCTATGAAGCCAAACAACAAGCTGCCGCTCAAAAAGAAGTGCAGCCTGCACCCGTTGCCGGTCATTAAAATATGTCATAACGGACTCCCATAAAAACAATATTCGCCCTTTCAGCTGTCGTTTATACATAAAAAACTGCCACATCTTCGTTCTTGATGTGGCAGTTTTTTATTGTCATACTCAGATAAAAAAAGAACAGCAATACGTCTTTATGGACTAACTGCTGTTCTTGTATC
>JBNMKW010000028.1:0-30740 GCA_050874545.1 Megasphaera sp.
ATACATGGTCAAAGAATCCAAAAATGATGTTCCGGATCTCGCTAATAATCAGGCCACGGGAACCCCCATGGAAATTACAGAAGATTCCATGGAAGTTACTGTAAATCCCACGAGATTACACGAAGCTGCCATGGCAGGTAATACGGCAGCTGACATCAATTTACACGCTAACATAACACAACCTAATTTAATTCAATTAACACAACATAACATAACAGAAGAGGTTGCTGCTCTCTGCACACTGGAAGATTTGAAGGCAGCCGGTTTCTCTGGACTCGCACTTAGTAAGCTTCGTAATGCGATTCACAAAGAGCCCATTTCCAAGAAAGAATTCCAACAATATATCAATGATAGTAAAACCAAAAAACATCCTATGGGATATCTTTATGACGCTATACTCAAACACTATCAGCCTTTATGACGACTTATCAGAAGGTGTTCACAGTATGTTGGGGAAACAAATTCATGCCATTGCCGACCTCTCAACGCTGATGAAATGTCATCGAGATTCTTGCAGCTGGACTGACTGTCTTCCAGTAGCACTTTTCCGTGCAGATGGTTTCTGGTGTACGCGTTATGCTTCCGGCAACTGGTGACACTACTCGCTGAAGGGCAGACATGGTTTTAGGTAGGTTGCAAGATACGCCTGTTGTTCGTACGCGAAACAACAGGCTATCTTGCCCAAAGGGGCATTGCCCCCTTGGAAATCCCCCAGAAAGGATTCGCGAATGAAAGAAGACCGCATTTATTTTCGCGTCACAAATATACAAAAACAGCAACTTCTCATCCACGCCCGTGAAGAGAATTTGACCCTGACGAACTACATACTCCACCATACATTAGCCGAAGAAAAAGCCATCGACGATGAGGACAAGAATCTCGTGAAAGAACTCAATCGCATCGGCATCAATCTGAACCAAATTGCCCGTGCCCTCAACCGCGGTCAAAACTTCGCAACCGAAGCCAAAGAAGTACGTCAACAGATCCAAAAACTTGACGACTTCTGCGATGAAATCTTAGCGACCCGCAAGGTTTATTTTCGAGAGCTCCGGCAGTATCACAAAGAATTCTTGAAATTCTGCCGGGAAGAAAATAAAATCCGGGAGATGCAGAAGAAAATTGATGCTTCCAGCAAATTGAAAAAGCTGGAATTGTGCAAAGGAGGCGATATCCATGTCCATCCTTAAAGCCCTACCGAGCCGCCGCAATCCGCAGACCATCCAACAGTATTTGCTGCAGGACAAAAAGCTCCAAAACAGTTTTATCTATGGTTCTCAAGTGAGGGCCAATAATTTCGGCAAACAGTTCGACCAAGTGCAACAGCTCTACGGCAAAACGACGGGCCGCCGCTACTACCACTATATCCTATCGTTCAGTCCGGAAGAAACACAGCAGCTTTCACCACACAAAGTCAATAAAATAGGCATCGAATTGTCCAGAGAATTCTTCGGCAAACAAGGCTACCAATTCGCCGTCATCACTCACACCGATACGAATCACCTACATGACCACATCATCGTCAATGCTGTCAATCAGGAAACCGGCCAAAAGCTGCACACCTCCCGGCAAGATTTGAAGCAAATGAAGAGCTATGTCAATGAGCTCTGCCAGAGCCGTGGCCTGCAACCGATTCCGCAGTGCACAGAAGGCATTACAAACGGCGAATACTGGGCAGCGACCCGCGGCCAAGACGTCTGGAAACAGGAATTACGAGACGTCATCAATTCTGTTCGGCAGGAAGTGAAAAGTTACGACGATTTCAAAGCGACACTGGAAAATGAATGGGGCGTCGCCGTCACACGCGATCACGGCCGGGGCATGACCTACATTCATCCCAACGGCAAGAAGGTCCGCGGTCAAAAACTGGGCCCGGCCTACGATAAACCCAGCCTGATAAAGGCCTTCACGGCAGAAAAAGAAGCTGCCTATCACACCCGCGGCCAGGACGACTACGAAGAACATCACCGCAAGAAAGATAATCTCGAACGAGTCGAAGAAGAAATGTATCGCGGCTGGAGCCTTTAAAGGAGGAATCATCGAATGGCCCTGACAAATAAAAACGGCCTGACGCCGGGACAAGTGACACTACAGAAAGAAATCCTCGACAGGTTCGGCTCACTGGAAGCCCAAAACACCGAACTGAAAGCGCAGAACGACGTACTAACAGATCATATTGCAGAACTAAAGGAAACGCTTGAGAAATTCCAAAAAGAAAGTACTGCCAACCAAGCCCATAATTTTGAAGAACTACAGGCAGGAATCAGCCGGATTGACGATACATCCTTCTATTTCGTTCGGAACATCAGAGAGAAACTGGAGAAGCAGCAGGGCTTCACCAAGCCTCTGCTCATCTTTCTCCTGGCATTTATGGTGCTGAATCTCTACCTCACCTATACAACCGTCCAGTCCTCCCGTCAGGCCCGTGACGGCGTCTATATGATTAATGAGCTCTTGCGCGGCGACACGTCTTTCTGGTATGATGCTGATAATCATCAGCTTTATGTCAGAAACCGCAACGACACCGAACAATAGCAGAAAGGAAGAACCATGCCTGTCTATCGAGATGAAAAGACCAAAAAATACTATGCAAAATTTTATTACAGGGCTTGGCGCGGCCAGCGTCACAAAAAACTAAAACGTGGCTTCGCCCGATCTCAGGAAGCCAAAAAATATGAAAGGGATTTCCTCAACGAACTAACCCAGAGCAGTTTGATTACCTTCGAGCATCTCTGCCAGCATTATCTCAGCGATAACGAAGGACGCCTGAAGCCAACGACGCAATATACCAGCAAAAACATCATCCAACACTGGCTCCTTCCCGTTTTTTCGGATATGCCCATCAACCAGATTACACCGCTCATAATCCGCAAGTGGCAGACAGAACTGATGCAGCACAGCAACCTAGCACCGACTTATCAACGCTCGATCAACACGAAATTATCAGCTCTATTCAACTACGCTGTCAAATACTACAACTTGCCGGAAAACCCTGTACATAAGGCTGGAACTATCGGTAGCAGCCGCTCACCGCACCTGTTCTTCTGGACCCTTGACGAGTTCAAGGCCTTTCTAAGCGGCCTGACTAATGAAAAGGATGTCAGTTTCCGCGTCGCGTTTACGACGCTTTTTTTTACGGGACTGCGCCTGGGAGAACTGCTGGCCCTCACACCGGCAGACTGCGATTTCCAAGCCCATACGCTGCGAATCAATAAGAATTACGTTCAAGTCACAGACACCAAGATAATCCAGACGCCGAAAACTTCTAAGAGTAACCGCACTATTAGTATACCCCTATTCCTGTGCAAAATCCTGCAAACTCACATAAACCGCATCTATTCACCGGAACAACGTATTTTTTTCAACCTCAACAAGACCAGCCTCACCCGAAAATTAAAAGCGACGGCGATGAAAACAGGCGTCAAAGTCATCCGACTACATGATCTGCGTCACTCTCATGCGTCACTGCTTATTGAAATGGGCTTTTCCCCATTGGTCATCGCCGACCGTTTGGGACATGAAAAAATCACAACGACGTTGCAGATTTACTCGCATCTCTATCCCAATAAACAAGCCGAGGTTGCCAACAAATTAGATACTGTCAATTTCAATTTTTAGAAATTTTAGTATCAAAATAGTATCAAATCGGCCTTCCCGAAAAATGAAAAAAGCTCTGCAAACCGCATATTCATGCGGTTTGCAGAGCTTGTAATTTCACAAAGGAAATTATTTCAATTCAACAGAAGCGCCTGCTTCTTCGAGTTTAGCTTTGAGGGCTTCAGCGTCAGCTTTAGCAACGCCTTCTTTAACAGCTTTAGGAGCGCCATCAACGAGAGCTTTAGCTTCTTTCAAGCCAAGGCCAGTTACTTCACGAACAACTTTGATTACGCCGATTTTTTTGTCGCCAGCAGCTGTGAGGATAACGTCGAATTCGGATTTTTCTTCAGCAGCAGCGCCGCCAGCAGCAGGAGCTGCAGCAACAGCTACAGGAGCTGCAGCAGATACGCCGAATTTTTCTTCCATATCTTTTACGAGTTCGGAAAGTTCCAAAACAGTCATGTTTTCAATGGCTTGCATGATTTCTTCTTTAGTCATTTTAAAATACCTCCATAGTATCATTTTTTAATATTACAGTTTTTAGTTTCGTATTACTAGTCAATCTCTATTACGCCGCATTAAGCACTTTCTTGTTCTGCTTTTTTAGCACGTACTGCGTCAAGCACATAAACCATATTGCGGATGTTGCCCTGAAGTACGTTGACGAGGCCAGAGATAGGAGCCTGCATGCTGCCGACGATTTTTGCGATGAGTTCGTCGCGGCTTGGCAAGTTTGCCAATGCGTCAACAGATGCTTTGTCAATAACTTGACCGTCAGCAATACCGACTTTAACGGTAATAGCTTCTGTCTTTGTTTCTTTAATGAATTCTTTAAGAATTTTTGCCGGAGCTACGACATCTTCTGTAGAATATGCGATAGCTGTCGGGCCTTCGAGGAATTCATCTAATCCATTGTAGCCGAGTTCGTCAGCAGCAATACGAGTTAATGTGTTTTTGATAACTTTGTATTCAACGCCGCCTTCGCGGAATTTACGACGAAGTTTTGTAACTTCAGCTACACTTAAGCCGGAAAAACCGACTAAAACAGCACCCTGAGCGGACTGCAATTTTTCTTTCATTTCTTCAACAACTGCAGCTTTTGCCGGGGATACCTGATGTTTTGCATACATAGACATGTTTCGATACACCTCCTTGATGTGGGATTTATATCGTCTTAGCAATAAAAAACGGCCTCATTTACATGAGGCCGAACTAGTCATAGTCATAATCTGCTAGTTTTAGCCTCAGATGGCGGACAATTGTCCATTATACATACCTTCAGTCTACAGCTAAGAGAGATATTATTGTTCGTCAGCTTTTACAACACCTTTAACGCTGAACGGGTTGATGTGAATACCAGGGCCCATTGTGGAGCTGATGGTAATCGATTTGATGTACTGGCCTTTAGCACCCGACGGTTTTACTTTGATAAGTGTATCGACGAGAGTCGTAAGGTTTTCAATCAATTTATTTGCATCGAAAGATTTTTTGCCAATAGGGGAATGAATGTTACCGGCTTTATCTGTACGGTATTCAACTTTCCCGGCTTTACTTTCGGAAACAGCTTTTGCAACGTCCATCGTTACAGTACCAACCTTCGGGTTAGGCATTAAGCCTTTAGGACCGAGGATCTTACCTAAACGACCAACTTTGCCCATCATTTTCGGTGTAGCGATTGCTACGTCGAAATCAAGCCAGCCGCCCTTGATTTTTTCAACCAAGTCGTCTGCACCAACGTAATCTGCGCCGGCTTCCTGAGCTTGTTTTTCCTGTTCGCCTTCAGCAAATACGAGAACAGTCTTGGATTTACCAATGCCATGCGGCAGAACCAAGGCGCCACGAACCTGCTGGTCAGCATATTTCGGATCTACGTTTAAGTTTACAGCTAATTCAACAGTTTCATCAAATTTAGCTGTATCCATTTTTTTCAAGATATCTACTGCTTCAGCCGGTTCGTACAATTTTGCTTTGTCGACCAATTTAGCTGCTTCAGCATATTTCTTGCCTACTTTTGCCATGTGTTTTCCTCCTTATGTGGTTTAGCGGGGCGATAGACCCCTTCCACGGGCAGAGAAATCGCTACAAATTAGTCAACGATTTCAATACCCATGCTGCGGGCAGTGCCTTCAATCATTTTCATTGCGGCTTCAACGTCGTTTGCGTTGAGGTCCGGCATTTTTGTCGTTGCAATTTCGCGAACTTTGTCACGACCAACTTTTGCAACTTTTTTCTTGTTCGGTTCGCCCGAAGCTTTGTCGATGCCAGCTGCTTTTTTCAAGAGAACAGCAGCAGGCGGTGTTTTTGTAATGAATGTAAAGGAACGGTCTTCATATACAGTAATTTCAACAGGGATAATGAAACCAGCCTGTTTTGCTGTACGTTCGTTAAATTCCTTTACGAAAGCCATAATGTTGACACCAGCCTGGCCTAATGCAGGGCCAATAGGAGGCGCCGGAGTTGCTTTGCCAGCTTCGCACTGAAGCTTAACCATTCTTGTTACTTTTTTTGCCATGGTGAGTTACACCTCCTTACATTACAAGATGTGGTAAGCGAATCTTTTGATTCTCCCACTCGCGGCTTACGCCACATTTTAGAAGTATATTATTCCAGACTCTTCTCTATTTGAGAATAGTCGACTTCTACCACTGTTTCACGGCCAAACATGTCAATGAGGCCTTTTACGGTACCTTTTTCTTCATTAATTTCCGTAACGGTAGCAATGCAGTTTTCAAATGAACCGGATGTGATGCGAACCTGTTCCCCGATTTCTACTGAAATCTGAGTCTTGGGTTCATTGTCCATACCCTGAGTTTTCAAAATCTTTTTGACTTCATCCGGTTCTAAGGGAACGGGCTTCGTTGCCGAGCCAACAAATCCTGTTACGCCAGGGGTGTTGCGTACGACGTACCAAGAACGGTCATTCACTTCCATTTCAAGAACAACATAGCCCGGATACATTTTACGTTTTACCGTGCGTTTTTTGCCGTCCTTTACTTCTACGACTTCTTCCATCGGCACGAGAATTTTACTAATCGTGTCTTCCAAGCCCATGGATTTGACCTTGCGTTCCAGTGTAGCCATTACTTTATTTTCATAACCGGAATACGTATGGATGACATACCATTTTTTATCTGATTCCATCTAAGCGCAGGCCTCCCTATCCGACAATATTACGAAGTAAATTAAATAACTGAGAAAATACGCCATCTGATGCGCCGATAATTGCCATAACAACAATCGTTGCAACGATAACCATGACAGTATAGTTAATCAGTTCTCTCTTTGTCGGCCAGATGACCTTCTTCATTTCTACCTTAACACCTTGTAAAAATGACTTACCCGGATTCTTCTTATTCTTTTGTGCTGCTTTTTTAGCTGATTGTGCCATATAACCTCTCACATCCAAATAAGATTCAAGCAACATCTTATTTCACAAATTATTTTGTTTCTTTATGTAATGTTTCTTTTTTGCAGAACGGGCAGTATTTTTTCAATTCTAAACGATCCGGATTGTTTTTCTTGTTTTTGTTCGTCCGGTAGTTACGCTGTTTGCATTCTGTGCATGCCAATGTAATCGCTGTACGCATTCCTTACACCTCTCTTAATCGATAGTCTATTATAACTAGTCGCAGGCCGATTGCCTGCGTAAGACTGCCTTTATAATGTATCACACCTATAAGGCTAAGTCAAGAATTTTTTTCTGTAACTTAAAAAAGCTAGGCTTAAATTTCCTGCCTAACTTCATATACTATACCATATAATTGCAAAAATTGTCAATACATTGATTGGCGGTGCTGCACAACCTTCTCTTAGTTATATAAACATTTATTTAAGTAAAATGGAGCGTATCGCTTTATGCGACAGCCCCATTTTTATAAATTTATGCTTCTTTAATTGTTCCTTGTTCAATTTCAAAAAGATGTACTGTATCGGTTTCTCCTGCCAGCGTCTGCTGTACTTCTTTGGCAATATCCCGCGTCGTGCGTGAACATGTAAAGAGAAAGATTTGTTCTTTCTTGCCAAGGTCAGCTAAGAAATGCATGGCTTCTTTTTGCCGCTGTTCATCAAAGCGGACAAAAATATCATCTAAAATAAGCGGCATCGGTTCGATTTGTTTGGAAAAAGCCATTGCCAGGCTAATACGAATAGCTAAGTAAATTTGATCTCCCAACCCGCTGCTCCATTGCTTTTCCGGAATGCGGCGCTGCGTTCCATCGACAGCATATAACTGCTTGCCGTCAAAGGTAGCCTGCAGCGTGTATCGTCCTTGTGTCATGAGGTGCAGATACTCACTGGCCTGACGAATAACAATCGGCTGGCGAACCCGTTCATAATACGCCTGCGCTTCTCCCAGCATATACTGTGCAAATGCATACGTAAGCCAATCATTAACTTTGGTGTCCAATTCGGCTTTGCGGTTTTGTTTTTCCTGCAGCAGTCTATTATACGTATCGCTTTTGGCCATTTGGCTGAGGCGTTCAATAAACGTGCCTCTTTTTTCAGCGACTTCAGCCAATTTCTTTTCTGATTCGGCAATTTTCTTTTCGTAATATGCCCGTTCATCTGTCCAATTTTTCAATGTATGGATTTTTAATTCATGACGCAAAGCTGCTAGATTTTTTGGATTTTTAGCAATTAAACGGATATGGGCTTCAGATTGTTCATAAATTTCTTTATATTGTTTAAACTGCCGAAATTTAAGCACTTTGCTGCGAAATTCACCAACTGTCTGCGCACCAGTCACAACGAGCAAGTCCTGCTGCTGACGCTGCCGAATCTCTTTATCTTTTTTCAGCTCTTCAATTTGAGCATCCCGTTCTTTCTGCTGTTTATCCTGTTCTTTGGCTACTTCAGCCTGCACACGAATCTGCTGCCACTGTTTATACACGGTTTCTACTTGTTCCGGCGTAATATCTGCAGTGATGCCGATTTCCCTAAAGAGCTGTTCGGCTCCGTCACGCCATTGCGCAATATGACTTTGTAAATCGTCCTTACGTTTTTGCCAAGTATGCAAGGATTGAGATACATGCTGCCATTTTTCCCATATGTCCTTGGCTTCCTGTATTTTTTCCTGGGAAAGTTTTGCCAATCCCGATGCAGTCAGCCAATTTTCCCAAGCCCTGCGACAGGTATCAACTTTTTCTTTCCAATCCTTTCCTTCTTTATCCCATTTATCATAGATGGCATCATACATGACCTTCTGTTCTTTTTCCCAAGCAGTTTTGCTTTCGTTCGTTTTCCAGTCCATATATTTTTTACGGACTTCATCCAGCTTTTGCGTCCAGACTGCAACAGTATCAGAAGCCTGGATTTCTAAATGAGCCTGTTCAGCCAACGTCATCAAGGTATCTTCCATACCTTTTTTTCGCAATGCCAATTCTTCCATTTTTCTAGGAAGACGGCTTGCGTTCACTCGCTGCTTTGCATATGAAAGTGCCGCAATCACTGCGCAGCCCAGTGCACCGCCAAATCCCATGGTTTGGTCAACATCATACAGGAAAACACATGCCAGTAAAGCAACTGCTCCTACAAAAAATAAGCCTGAAAGAATTGCAAAGCCATGGGAACTATTGCCTGATTCGCTTTGCAGCCACTGCAGCTGTTCTTCTATCTTCTGCCGTTCCAGCAAAGAAGCTTGAATAGCTGATACAGCTTTGCCAATAGTATTCCATTCTTCTTTTGTATGCGCTGGTTCTTTTTTATCCTCTTCTTCCGGTAAAGATGTAACATTTTTCGGTTTAGCAGCCTGCCATTTTTCCTGTTCTTGTTCAAAACGATTCAAGCTGGAAGCCAGCGCCAGCCCTTTAGACCAATCAATGTGTTCCGGAACGGTTTGGCTGCTCCATTGTTTTAATTTTTCTGCATATTGATTTTGCTCAAACTGCCAATCCATTTCCGTGTCCGCATGATCGGCAATTTCCGCTAATCCTTGTTTCCATTCAGTCGTATGCTGAAAAATTTCATCTAATTGCGTACCGCAAATAAGCCATTTATTCCATTCCGGCTGAAACGCCGGCCCTTCTCTGGATATGGAGGCTACTTTTTTGATTTGTTCTTCAATTTCTTTGATTTTATTTTCCAAATCTGTCCATTTTTGCACGCCGTCTTCCGGAAACTGGGCTACATCAGCAAGATCCTGCATCCGTTTCATTGCATCTTGACCGCGTTTATATACATCCCAGGCTGCTATCGGCATAGAAACTTTTTCAATCTGCAGTTTTGTTTCTTCAATATCCAGACGAATCCTGTTTTCTATCTCATGTGTTGTGCGTTCCTGTGCCTGCAACTCCGCAAATTCACTTTCATCATAGGCTAAACTATGGATACGACGGTCAAAATCACGTTGTTCATTGAGGAGCGCATTAATAGGCTTTTTTCCCTGCGGGGACGCTACCAAGAGTTCCCCCATAAGGCGTGTCAAATCCCGCCGCGTCGTTCCCATGCGTACGCCACCTTCTACACTAAAAAAATGGCTTCGCACTTCTTCATTGGCTAAAATCTTAAACCCCTGCAGATCTTCCAGTCCCATAGCAAAAACCTGATCATAGGTTCTCCGGTCTAAACTATGCCACCATAAGTCTGCCGGTTCCTCATGAATCGTAAGATCTCCATCAGTCATATACGATTCTTTTTCATTGCGGTAGATACGATACTCGTGTCCATCATCACGGCGTATATCCATATGTCCTTTATAGCCGCGCCAGTCGCCCCGCTGATAACCAAAAAACATAGAGCGGACATATTTCATGAGAGTTGTCTTGCCGCTTTCGTTTTGACCATGCATGACAATAAGCCCTTTTTCCGGCGGATTCCACTCTACATTATGATAGATGCCAAAATCATCTAAATTCATTTGTATAATTTTCATAAGTACTTATCCTCTTTTATCTGTAAGCAGCTTCTGCATGCCCAGCCATTTGGCTTTTTCAAATGCTTCCAAAAGCCGCGCATCTGATATGCCGCGGCCATAGGCGCCAAGGCGTTCAAATTCCGGTCGTTCCTGAAGAATAGCCCGCAGCGTCTTTAGTTTTTCTTCCTGCGGCAGGGCATCTATTTTATCGCTCATGTTTAAATAATCACCTACGGTATCAGGGAGCTTGCTGCGTTCTGTCAAATTGATTTTAGGACGTGCCATATTGCGCAGGCGTTCTACCATGACAAACGCATATTTGCCCTGTTCTTCTTCACGCCAGCTGTCTATCCAATACTGCGTAGCTTCCGGATTATTGATGACATGATACATACTTCCAGCACCGACAAAATTGACCGTGAGAAATGTCGGCTTGCCAATTTCACGCCGTATTTTTTCCTTCGCAAAGCGAACGGACTCCCGCAGTTCTGAAACAGATTCAATAGAATCAATCGGAATATCCACACTTTCCCAACGAACAATACTAGTATCTACAAATTCAATGTCTGTCGTGCCGTATGGGCCAACTTCCACATAATAGCATCCTCTAGGACCCGTTTCTGTACAATCCAGCCCTTGCGGATTGCCGGCATATACAACATACGGCTTGTCGCATAGGATTTGATGCGCATGCACATGCCCCAATGCCCAATAATCCATGCCGCTTTCTTTTAAATCCGTCAAACTGCACGGCGCATATGTCGATTGCCCTCCTACTTGTGTATGAAGCAGGCCGATAGCATAATGATCTGCTGTGTTACGGCTGAAATTCCATGCCAAATTATCCCGCTGTTCTTGATGCGCATAGCTCTGCCCATAGACAGCCGCGACTTCTTCACCGTCAACAATCAGCGGCATTCGTTCTACTTTTTCCGTACCGAAGACATGTACATTGGGTGGAAACGGTATTTTGGCCTGCCAAGCATCCAAGGGATCATGATTGCCGAGGACAGCAAACACTTGAATATCGTTTTGCGCCAATTTGTGAAGAAGGCGCACGTAATCAAGCTGCGCTGTTAAATTATGGTCTGCGCTGGTATATACATCACCGCTGATCAGCACAGCGTGTACTTGTTTATCAATGGCAATCTGCACTACCTTTTGAAATGCCCGCATAGTCGCGTTTCCGACAATACGCTGCCATCGTTCATCAATAGAAGCCATATCACGGAAAGGGCTGCCTAAATGCAAATCACCGCAATGAATAAAACGTAAACTTTTTGCCATCCCTATCCTTCTTTCTCCAGCCAAGCTTGCCGCAACGCCATAACAGCCTGTTTAAGCTTGTCACTGGGTATCTTTGAAAAAGACAAAAGAAATTCTTTTTGTTCATTTTGTCTCGGTTGTTCATAAAATGACTGCATCGTCAGTACACGACAGCCTTCCTTTTCAGCTTTGCTGCACAATTCCTGTGCAGTATAGGAACTGCGCAGGGCAATGTGACAATATACGCCTGAAGTAATCCTGCTGACTGTAATCTGACTGCCAAATGCCTCCTGCAAAAGCCGTTCCATCAGCAGGCCTTTTTCCTGATAATCTTTGCGCAGCCGCCGTACATGTCTTGCCAAATCACCGCTTTGAATATACGCTGCCAGCACGCACTGTTCCGGTATAGAAGCTCCTTGACGGAACAGGCCTCGTTTTTGATTATACAAGGCCATCAATGGAGGCGGCAAGACCATATAGCTGAGCCGCACAAAAAAAGGCAGCACTTTGGATAAAGCTCCCATGTAGATAACCTGTCCCGATGTATCCAGTCCCTGCAGCGCCGGAATCGGCCGCCCATAGTAACGCAGTTCGCTGTCATAGTCATCTTCTATGATGAGTCCTCTGCACTTTTCAGCCCACTGCAGCAGCTGATAGCGCATGCCAATTGGCATGACCGTACCTGTCGGAAATTGATGCGACGGACTTACATAGACAAGCCGTACTTGACTTTCTCGCAGTCTGTCCATATCCAGCATGCCATTATGAATAGAAATTGGTTCAATAGCAAATCCCATGCTGCGAAAAATTTCTCTTCCTAATCTAAATCCTGGATTTTCTACAGCAATACGCGGCCATGTATCCCGCAACAATGTCGTCAATATACCCAACAAGGCTGCTGTCCCAGCCCCAATAATAATATTTTCTGCCTTGGCATGCACGCCTCGTGTCTCATATACGTAATGGCTAAGAGCTTCCCGTAAATCCGGCACACCTTGTTCATCATTGCTCGCCGTTAAATAAGCCGGTTCTGACAAAATCCGATTCATATGTTTACGCCAAATATCCAACGGAAAATGTTCCATATCCATATCACCGCTGCCAAAATCGTATAAATACGTTGGCTTAGCTGCAAAACGAGAGATACTCTCTGCATCCGCTATATGGCTTCTTTCTTCTACAGGACCTAAAAAAGCCGCTTCGTAGCGGGCTTTATTACGGCGAATGATATATCCTTCACTGGCAAGTTGGTAATATGCTTTTTCTACTGTCATTTTGCTGACGTTGACAGACTGGGCCAATTCCCGCACAGAGGGAAGCCGCATGCCGGCAACCATCCGTCGGGATGCAATTTCATGGCGGTAATATTCATATATTTGTACGTAATAAGGGGTTTTTATACCCTTATTGATTTGCAGCATACACATCGACTCATTTCATTATCTTGTATCGTTATTACATATATTGTAGCGAAAAACTGGCATGGTGAAAAGAGGTATTTTATAAAATATCTGTACAATATAAAAAATAATTTCATTATATTGTAAACCAAATATAATATTCAATTAGTTGACTTTATGGTTTCATTTTTGTATACTAGCGTAAAGTCATATATCAGAGAGGAGCTTTCTCATGAATTTAACTACACTGCAAACATATACCGAAAACGTACTGCAAGGCCATGATATTTCTTTTTCAGAAGCACTGGAACTCATTTCCCTATCCAATCAAGATACGCCGCTGCTTCTTGCTATGGCTGACAAAATCCGCCAGCACTACAGCAGCGACGATGTAGACTGTTGTGCTATTATTAACGGTCGTTCCGGCCGTTGTCCGGAAAACTGCCGTTTTTGCGCACAGTCAGCCCATTATCACACAGGAGCGACAGTATACCCTCTTTTAGACAGTGAAAAAATCATTGCTGCCGCAAAAAAAGCAAAAGCTGCCGGAGCCGCTCGTTTTGCCATTGTCACAAGCGGCCGGTCTGTTGCCGAAGGGCCGGAATTTGATGCCATTCTTCATGCATTGTCACGTATCCGTCAGGAAGTCCGAATAGAAACCTGCTGTTCTCTCGGTTTGATTACGCTGCGTCAGGCTATGGCACTAAAAAATATCGGCGTGTCCCGATACCATGCTAATATCGAAACAGCGCCGTCTTATTTTCCATCTATTTGTTCTACTCACACCTTTGCTGACAAAGCATCCGTCATTCACACAGCCCAAAAAGCAGGTTTACGTGTCTGCTCCGGCGGTATATTCGGCCTTGGCGAAACACCCCGGCAACGTGTAGAAATGGCATTTACGTTAAAGGACTTTGGCATTGATTCCATTCCGCTGAATATTCTCAACCCCATTTCCGGTACACCTTTTGCCAATAACCAGCCATTGTCTCCTTGGGAAATCTTACGCACATTTGCTGTATTTCGCTTCATCTTGCCCAAAGCGCTCATACGCACAGCCGGCGGCCGCGAAGTCAACCTCCGCTCTATGCAGGCATATGCCCTGACCAGCGGACTGAACGGCTTAATGATTGGTGGGTATTTGACAACAGACGGCAATGCTGTATCCGTCGATATGCAAATGCTTCATGATTTGGGACGCAGACCAACGCAGCCTCAAGTTTAGCGAGCTGAAGCCATGGCTGCAGCAATCGCCGCTCCTACAGATGGGCCATTTTTGACAAGCACGGGTTCTGCCATCATAGGCTGTACATACGTGCCAGCTTGACAGATTCTCAGCGTATCTTCCATCATAAACAAGCTGCCCCGCACATGTTCCATCACACTGCCTTCGACAGCAATCATTTGCTGAGGAATATCCCCATTAGGATACAAATGCCGCAAAACACCATAGCAGGCAGCTCCTGTCAGCTGGGCTGCTCTCACAAAAATAGCCGCACCGATACTGCGCAGCGGCTTAACATCACGAGGTGATACAATGCGCTGCCAAAAATGCCCCATCAATAAACGTCCTTCATAACTGCTTTCATTGGTAACAATGCAATTCATGTCTTTCGTCGTAAACTCCGGTAAAAAGGACGTTCCTAAATAGGTCATGACAGCCTGCCTGTATAACTCACAAAGATAGACCCCGCCAATCATCTTTTCCAACAGATGATATCCCGGCCGCTGTGATGCCTCATCTACAGCCATATCCCAGCGGTTGCGGGCTGCGTCGCCATAGCCGCCGGCTTCTAAACATAAAATCATCTGCATGGTTGGCTCATAGTAACAAATATTGAATCCAGTACCACAAATAATGCCGATTTGACTGCATCCGTACTGATAACCAGAAGCCAGCAGCAAAGCCGTCGTGTCATTTAAAAGAGCTACCGGTTCAATCCGTTCCATCCCCTGCCGCACTAAAGCTTGTTTCAATAACGTATTGACCAGCATCCCCTCGCCGCCTTGGACGTTGATTTCTTTAGACCATCGAATCAGCGCCGCATCTTGTACGCTGTTCTGTATCACGCCAAAGGAAAATGTATGCCCCAGACGATATGCTTTGTTTCCTCCTGCCGCTTCACCTACCAGTGATGCAATAAAGTCAAACAACTCATCAACTGTCGTTGTCTGTGACATATAATTGTATTTCCCGTCTTCTTTTAGAGGACGGGATACTTTTTTTTCTACTATGAAGCAATGGTTCCCTAGAAGACGAATACGAGAAACACGGACATTGGTTCCACCAAAATCCAGAGCCAAATAGGTTCCTGTTTCATTGCCTGTCGGCAAGCCTAAATAGGACTTGACTATCTCCAACGAAGATTTCTGGCCGCGCAGGGCCATTTCTATTTCTGTTGTAAAACGCTGTGAAAGATTTCGCAGCTCCGCTTCATCCCAATAAAAATATTGTGCAATATTCATCCAATCCGTTGCTTTGTGTTCCATCAGAGCACCTCCGCTCAGTGTCAGTTCTTATTATACGTTCTATTGTACCATATATACTGCCACCTTTACGGAATTCATGCCTATTTTTAGAGAAATCAGCAGTATTTCCTTTTTTTAGCGCAGCGCGTCTGCCATTTTACACATACGGGCAATCGGCTTGACATCATGAACACGAACGATAGCACATCCGGCCAGCACGCCAGCTACACAGGTTGCACCGGTTCCTTCCATTCGTTCCGTTACAGGCAAATCAAGAACCCGGCCGATAAACCCTTTGCGGCTCGTACCAAGCAGCATCGGATACGGCAAGGCTGTTAGATCGGCTAAATGTTTCATCACATAGAGATTTTGTTCCCATGTCTTGCCAAAGCCAATACCGGGATCTGTAATGATTTGTTCCTGCTTCATACCTGCTTTAGCAGCAATGACAGCCGACGCAACAAAAAACTTTTTCATGTCTTCTATTATATTCGTATACTCTGTCCCATCCTGATTATGCATAACAACAACAGGTACACCGTACTTAGCGGCAACGGCTGCCATTTTTCCTGGTTCCGGCGCATACTGCAGTCCCCAAATATCATTCATAATATGAGCTCCCGTCTGCATCGCATATGCTGCCGTTTCCGCTTTATACGTATCTACGGAAACAGGCACCGGGCAGTTCTTTACCAATTTTGGCAAGATATCATCCAAACGATCAATTTCTTCTGATGCCGAAACAGGTGTAAATCCGGGTCGTGCCGATTCTGCGCCAATATCTATTATATCAGCACCGTCTGCTACCATCTGTTCCATATGACGCAGTGCCGCATCTGCATTATTCCATTTGCCGCCGTCAGAAAATGAATCCGGTGTATAATTCAGTACGCCCATAATAAGCGTTTTTTCTCCTACAGTCAGTGATTTTCCATCTTTCCAATGATACGTGCGAATTTCTTTTGCCATTTGTATATTCTCCTTAATAAACAAAAAGGATAACGCCGGGCATACATAAGGTATGCCGCAGTCGTTATCCAAAATTGGTCCGTAATCTGCAAAAAACCGTATTTAGTATAGCAAGTTGTCTAAAAAAACACAAGGCAGTCGTATAGGTTCATCGCTGCTGCAGGTCTTTAGCAACTTGCTGCAGCGCAGGAATATAGTGCATAAGAATTCGCATAACTACTGGTTTCAGCGTTGTTTCCTTCGGTATACGGCGGCAGTCCTGCATCATATGCAGCCACACATCTTCTTCGATGAAAACATATTCTTCATAAGCTGCCATAATAATTTCTTTCGGCGAACCCATGGCTTCCATGCCCTTGCCGTCTTCCAGCAGTGCTTCTTGAAGTAATGTAATTCCTAATTCAAATTGTTCCTGAAACATATGCACTATGCCGTGCTGAATAAACAAATTTTGTAAATTTTCCTGTTTTGCCGCTGCTAGTATCTGCAGCCGCTGCAAAAATATATCCAATGTATTCATATCATTCATCCCCTCTTGTATCATAGCAAATCACGCCCATACATGCAAAAATTTTAAACTCCATGCCAACACAAAAAAAGTTGGCATGGAGTTTTTTTATGAGATGAATATGATCTCCTTACTTTTTCATCAGCGGTACGCCAGTATGCCATGCTTGACCGACTTTTTCACCGATAGCATAGTACCCGTTGCGGAACTGATCAAATACAAACGCATTCAACTTAGCAGCATCAACCTTACCAGTTTCATCCAATACTGCTTCGTCCGCCAGTACCCCAACAATTTCGCCGATAACATGATGTCCGTATACTTCCCTCTTGTCTTCAATCACTTTGCATTCCAGTGTCAGCGGAAATTCCTGTACGATAGGCGCATCCACTTTCTTACTTTTAACAGCAGTCAACCCGCTACGTTCAAACTTGTCCGGCATGTTATTTCCCGTAGCAATACCAAAAAAATCAGCCGCTTCCATATGAGGAATATCTGCTATACTCAATGTAAACGCACCGCGTTTTTTGATGTTCTTCGAGGTTTTATGATTTTCATCAATATTGAGTGATACCATATTTTCAGCACAAATACCGCCCCATGCCATATTCATCACATCGACTTCGCCACCTTCACCATAGGTAGCAATCATCAGTACAGGCATCGGAAATAAATAAGGATGCACACCTAATTCTTTTTTCATGATAATGACCTCCATTTACGTTTTTGACTGACTGCATACTGTCATCCTGTTATCATAATACCATATATTAGAAAACCTACAAGTGCATCGCTTTCATAGACAATCATAAAAGACCAGTGCTGCCATGGTATTTCCACTCTCAGCACTGGTCTTTTACCGTATAATTTTATATATGCCATTAACGAGGTTCAATATGGATCGTTGGGTCACACGGACCATATTTCGTATGCAGTGAAAATTCAACGGCATCGGAAATGGCATGTGCTTGGTATACAGGGATTCGTTTATCTACTTCCAAATGGAAATCAAGAACAGTCACGTTGCCGCTGACACGAGTACGCAAATTATGGTAGCCCAATACACCCGGATTATCCAAAATAATACGTCCAATGCGGCGTTCTTCCATTTCATCCAAAGAAGTATCCGTCAAATCCTTATAACTTTTGCGGCACATGCCATAACCAACACGTAAAATACCAACTGCTACCAGACACGCAATAGCCGGATCAATCCAAGCCCAACCAGTAATTTTCATTAATCCCACGCCAGTAAGGACAGCTGCCGATGTCCATACATCAGCACGCAAATGCATGCCATCGGCCTGCAGCGCCGCCGAACCCGTTTTTTTACCAACGCTAAACAACCGCTGCGATACAATCGCATTCATCAAACTAGAAACTGCCATGACGCCAATAGCCAAGTAGAGGCCCTCTGTCTGCAGCGGCTGCGGATACAACAATTTTTCAATGGCTTCATACAAAATAGCCAGTGCTGCGGCAATAATCAGCAGTGCTTCAAAAGCAGCCGATACCGTCTCTACTTTACCATGTCCATAATCATGGTCTTTGTCAGGCGGCAGGGCAGCTTGTTTAACTGCTAAGCAGGCAATGGCTGCTGCCAGCAAATCTACGCCTGAATGAATACCTTCAGAAATAATACTGACAGTCCCCGTCGAAAAGCCTACGGCTAATTTTCCAATAACCAGAAAGCTGTTACTAATGACGGACAGCCGCGCTGTACGATGTTTTAATTGATTTTCATTCTGTGACATGTTGATCGCTCCTTATATACTTTCCAAACTGAACTTTCCACGATACAAGTCCACAGGACTTTTGAAGTATTTTCATACAAAAAATACCTGTGGAACTACGTGTGATAGTCCCACAGGTATGCCTGCTGCTTACGCCCGGCTGTATGGTACAGCCTGTTCATCTTTTACATGTTATCATTTATATTCTCATTTGTAAAGGGATAGGGAATACAAATATTGCATATGTCTCATCGTTACGCTGCAATATCATATATCTGCCATCTGCTGTCTTTCTAAAAAAGTCGGCTCGTTTCCCCAAAAATTCAGTATGCAAACTGCTTTGACAGGATTATGATGAGCGTCAAATACCATATTCCCCGTCACACCTCGGTATTCTTGCAGCTGATTTAACTGTTTCGCTATATCTTTTCGATTTATAGACTGCCCGTTTTCCACAGCTTTCGCCAGCAGCATAAATGCGTCATATCCCAACGCCGCATAGCTGTCAGGCAACTCGCCATACATCTCATAATATGCTTCAGCAAAATCTTCCGAAACGGGATCTTTAGCATCTGTTGCATACTGCGCCGCATAAACTACATGCCGCAAATACTTCGCATGAAGTGTTGCCGCCAACATTTCCCCCTGCCAGTTGTCCGGTCCCAACACAGGACAGCTAATTTCTGCATCGCGTAGAGTTTTTATCCATACAGTCGCTGCATCCTGACTAACAGGCAAATATATAGCCTGACAAGATCGTTCCTTTAAAGCAGCTATAACAGCAGACGCATCTGTATCGCCAGTCACGTCGCGGTATATAAGGACCTCTCCTCCATGGCGTTCAACGGCGTCCTTAAAATGCACTGCTAATTCCTTGGAATAAGCTGTATCCTCATACAATACCGCCGTTTTTTGCGCACTGCAGGCTTCCATCGCATAGGCTGCCATTGTTTCCCCCTGCTGTGCGTTTAAAAATGCCGCACGAAACACATACGAATATACCGTATCCTGCTGTATATCTGTCGTAATATCAGGCTGAGCACCTGCCGGACTAATCATGGGAATTTTTCCATCCATGCTCTTGGTCGCAGCAGCTGTTGCACAATCATGTATATTAGGGCCAATAATTGCTGCGACATGTCTCATATTCAGCTGTTCTACGGCCATAGCTGCATCTGCCGGTTTTCCATGATTATCTACCGATACGAGCTTAACCGGCCGTCCCAGCATACCGCCTTGTTTGTTTAGTTGATTTTTAGCCAGCACAACACCCCGCTCTGTCGCTTCTCCTTGGGACTGATTTTCTCCACTCAACGCCAGGTTAATACCGATAATAACTGTTTCCTCTTGTTTACTATAACAAAAAGCCACTATCACTGCCATGACAATACAAAGGCCCGCCAGGCCGTATTTTTTTATCTTCATTGCCAACTCTGCCTTTCTTTGTATGCAAGGTAAAAAGAAAGGACTGCCGCATAAAGCGACAATCCCCTAATGATTTATATTACGGCAAAAACAACAGCGGATCTGTCGGCGTGCCGTTTACACGTACTTCATAATGAACGTGCGGTCCTGTGCTGCGTCCTGTACTGCCAGCCAGTGAAATAATATCGCCTGCCTTGACTTCCTGTCCCTGAACAACAAGCAGCATCGAATTATGCCCATAACGGGTAACAAAGCCATTACCATGGTCTATTTCTACCAAATTGCCATAACCATCTACCCAACCAGCCATAGACACTTTGCCAGATGCCGTTGCCCGTACAGGCGTACCGTAATCCACAGCAATATCCAGCCCTTCGTGGAACCCTGTGCCGCCGCCGATCGGATTGCCGCGATAACCAAAATTAGAGGTAATCGTCCCAGTGACCGGCCAAATAGACGGCGTCGTCGAAGACACTGCATTGACACCGCCGGAAGCAGACGCATAGGCTTTGGAGGAAACTTGCTGCATTTGCCGGACTTGCTGCCCTGCTGTATCACTCAATACGGTTTTTAACGTAATAAAACTGATAATGCGGGCATTCGTGCGCGTTTCCAATCGAGAGGTGGCCAGTAACAAGTCATTGTAACTAGCATGAGAAACATCCGGAGATTTCTTTTGCGAACCTGCTACGCCACCTTCACCTTTTGGGCTGTCACCAGCTCCTGAACCTTTAACCATTTGTCGCAGTTCTTGATCCAACGAATCCATTTTATCCATTTTTTCCTGCAGCGACGTCGTTTTTTCCCGCATCAATTCCAACTGCTGTTCATGAAGTGATTCTTTTTCACGAGCTTGCTGCAGGGAAATAAACTGGTAAATGCCAATAGCTGCTACAGCAATAAATGTGACAACTCCGGCAGCAATAATCCGTACAATCCGTTTGTATTGCCGTGCCGAAAGGGTAATCGGTTCTGTCGTATTTTTTAAAATGCCTTTTTCTTTGAAAAAAGATTGTATACTGGTCCGACACTGAAAAAGCTTCTTTTTCATCTGGTCCAGCCATATCTTGCATTGTTCTTGAAAAGACAAGCAATATCCCCTCTTTATCTAAAATTCACCTGTATTGATCTATTGTTCTTCCTTTTGAACAGCTTGTATATCTCCCGTATAGTGAATAGCGCTGTCCAAACTTTCTTGTTCTTCTGCACTCATGCCGTACAAACACTTGCCGTCTACAATCGGTTTAGCAAAAATACGCGATTCATTGCGGCCATAGACACTGGATAAGCAAAAGCCATCATTTTTCCCGTCCAATACAGTGAATGCAAAACTCAGATTATTGCCTATATTATCAAAGGCGTTATATTTTACAAACCCAATTTTGCGAAAACAATGATTCTGCACTGCCAAAATATCTTTTTGGGTATTATGAATCATATCCAACGTTCCCTGAAGATGATGCAGCTTATCTACATCTTCCCTTAATTTGGCTTCCATGCTCTTTCCTGCTTCATCCTGCATAAAATACGTGTATTTTTCTTCCAGTTTTTGTACCTTGCGGTTCAATATGATGATATAAATAAGGAGAAGCAGCACAATAATTCCCACTATACCGGCTGCCACTGCAAACGTTATCTGCATATTTAATCCGTAAAACATTTCTTTCCTCCTGCCGTTATGCGACTTTACTATTCATCTTTCAGCGGTTTTGCTAGTATACATTGCTTTATCATACATGAAATGAAGATATAGGTGAGGCTGTCTGCTCCGTCTCTTCATCTGCCAGTATATGAAGTAAGCGTTCCAGTTCTTCTTCCGATGTAAAAGCAATTTCAATTTTTCCCTTTTTCTTATTACGACCCAATCGAATGGCTACACTCGTACCCAAGTGCATTTTCATCCGATCCTGCACAGCTTCCAAATACGCATCCGGTTCTGCTGGTTCTTTGGGTTGTTCGTTTGCCGTCAGCAGCTTTTTGATATACGCTTCTACCTGACGGGCTGACAGTTCATGATCCATGATATAAATAGCTGCATCATGCTGCTGTACAGTATCTGTAAGCCGCAGCAATGGCCGCGCCTGTCCCATGGAAAGGCGGCCTTCCGTAATGCACTGCTTGATTTCATCCGGAAGCTGCAAGAGGCGCATCATATTCGCTATATGAGCCCTGCTCTTGCCTACTTTTTCTGCGGCTTGTTCCTGTGTCAAATGAAATTCTTCAATTAGCATTTGATACGCCGCGCCTTCTTCAATAGCATCCAAATCTTCACGCTGTAAATTTTCAATCAACGCAATTTCAGCTGCCGTATCGGGGGCAAAACTTCGAATAACAGCCGGTATGGTCACAAGGCCGCATAATTTAGCTGCACGCAATCTTCGTTCCCCTGCAATCAATTCATAGCATCCGGCTTCTTTTTTCTGCACGACAATCGGCTGAATCACGCCATACTGCCGAATTGATGAAGCTAACGCTTCCAATGCTTCTTTATGGAAAACCCGCCGTGGCTGTTTCGGATTGGGATAAACAGCATCCACAGCAATTTCCACAGGCGTTCCTTCCTGCTTTTCTGGATGTTCTACGCGGCTTTCATTCAATCCCAGAACCTTTAGTCTGCTTCCCAGAGCAGTACTCATTCCCAGGCCTTTCTTTTTAGCCGACACGGCGAATCACCTCTTTTGCCAATTTTTTATATACTTCTGCCCCTTTGGAATGGGGATCGTAAATAGTAATCGGTTCACCGTGGCTCGGAGCTTCGCCAAGCCGAACGTTTCTCGGAATAATAGTTTTAAAAACCTGTCCGCTGAAATATTTTTTTACCTCTTCTGTAACTTGAATTGACAAATTGGTCCGACCATCATACATTGTCATCAGCAGCCCCAATAGATGCAGTTTATCGTTCAAACTGCTGCGTACCATTTCTACAGTCTGCATTAACTGGGCTAATCCTTCTAGGGCATAAAATTCACACTGTACAGGAATTAACACAGAATCTGCCGCTACTAATGCATTTATCGTCAGAAGCCCTAACGATGGAGGGCAATCAATAATAACGTAATCATACGGTTTTTTCATTGTCTGTAAATAATCATATAATACGTTTTTTAAAACATGTTCTCGTTTGTCTATATTTACTAATTCTACAGCAGCTCCAGCTACATCCATCGTAGCCGGAACAACAGCCAGTTTTTTTATCATTGTTTTTTGAACAACTTCCGTCATAGGCGTTTGCTCTATGAGACAGTCATATACATTTTTTGTCAGGCTGGTTTTATCAATGCCCAAGCCGCTGGTAGCATTGCCCTGCGGGTCCAAATCGACAAGCAGCGTTCTCTTGCCGCAATCGGCCAGACATGCACTTAAACTAATCGCTGTCGTCGTCTTTCCAACGCCGCCTTTTTGGTTCGTTACGGCAATGATATGTGTCAACACACCCACCTCATTCCATGATTCATCAGATATTTAAAGTCTATATTATAGTATAGCATAGACAGTACGGCGTAGCCAGTACTCAACCCCACAAGATAGCATAAGTTTTTCACTTTTTTTATGGTATAATAAATATGCTCAATATACTAGGACAACATACTGCCATTTTATAGGAAAGGATGTCTTTTTCATGCCGCTTTATACACCTAAATTAACGCATATCAACAGTCAAATCGTACAGCAATATGTTGAACAGCGCAGCCAAGATGACATAGATTCTTCTGTTATTATGTCTGCCTGCAGCACAGTACTGCATCTTGCCAAACCGCAGGCAGTTTTTCAGCAAGTATTCTATGACAGCGCTTCGCAGCATATATTATGTAACGCACCATTCCACTTTAAAAGCCAGCAGCTTTTACCATATTTGGAACAGGCGCATATTATCTTAAGCAGTGCCGTCACCTGCGGCACCGCTGTAGAAAAAGAAATCGACGCTTGCTTTCTTGCCAAAGATTTTGCCAGAGGCATCGCACTTGACTCGGCAGCCACTGTCGCTGCCGGACAGCTGCTGGATGTATTCACACAGTATATTAAAGAAATCTGTGAACCCAAAGGATATAAAATTATCTGGCGTTTTAGTCCCGGTAATGGCGATTGGCCAGTCAGCCAGCAAACTGATGTCGCCAACGCTGCCGGAGGCAGTCAAATCGGCTTATCCATCACAGCTGGGGGCATGCTCAATCCCCGCAAATCTCTGACTGCATTCTTTGGACTGCACAGTGCAGAAAGCGGCTGCAGCGGCAGTTGTGCCGGCTGCGCTCTTTCCGGTCATTGCCACGAGTAAGGCGACGCATAACATACTACAATAAACCCCTATCTGCAAACTGCGTTTTGTATGCGCTGCAGATAGGGGTTTTGTATTTATAACTGTTTTTATTTCGTTAATTTGGGCAAAGTTCCCGCAATAATACGGACAATGAGTGCTACCGTATCCAATTCTACAGCTTCATCAGCACTATGAATATCGTTGTTATTGGGTCCGATAGATACGATATCGAGGTTCGGATTCATGGAATAGAAATAGCCTGTTTCCAAGCCGCCGTGCATCGCTTCAATGCGAACGTCTTTGCCTTCTGCTTTATAGACATCAGCAACAAGCGGTACTAGCGTGCTGTGCGGATTTTCCGTCCATGCCGGTTCCGGTGAAGCAATATCTACCGTAAATCCAGTCAGTTCTGCATAAACCGGCAGTGTTTCCACCAATTCCCGCAAGCGAGCATCGGATGAAGAACGCGGGAAATACTGGAACGTAACCTTTGTATCGGTCGTTTCAATCGTACCAATATTCGCTGACAAATCCGGTAATTTAGGCAAGGTCTGATTCATCGCAAATACGCCGCAATGAAGGATAGACAAAATTTGCACTAATGCTTTTGTATCTTCCGGTGAAAATACGCAAGTCGGCATCGTCGTTTTTTCTACAGTAAAGACGGCCTTCGTTTCAACATCGCCGTATATCAAAGCAAATTCATTTTTTGTTGTCGTCAAAACTTGCTGTACCGTATCCATATCCGTATCCAGCAAGGTAATCACAGCTTCAGCAGCTGCCGGAATAGCATTAGCAGCATTGCCGCCATGTATCGAAGCAATCGTATACGCTACGCCGGCATGACGCAAGCGAAGCAAGAAATAGGCCAAAGCCTGAATGGCATTGCTCTTCCCACGATTAATTGTTTCGCCGGAATGGCCGCCCATAAAATGTTCTGTCGTAACGGCAAGGGCTGTATTACCTGTCGGCTGCTGCCAAGTAATTGTTTTATTAAAATGCGTGTGTACACTGCCGGCAGAAGCAACGCATAATACGTCAATCGATTCGGAATCACAGTTAATAATATATTTAGCATCCTGCACATATTTAGGATCTAAGTGCGTTGCACCGGTCATACCGGTTTCTTCATCAACCGTAAAAATAAGGCGAAGCGGACCATGCGCCATATCCTGCTGAATCAAATACAAAGCAATAGCAATGGCAATGCCATCATCAGCACCCAGACTCGTTCCATCAGCACGAAGAGTATTCCCTTCACGTACCAATTTAATTTCACTCGTCAATGGATCATAGGCTACGCCGGGTTTGGCAACACAAACCATATCCATATGGCCTTGAATAATCGTCAGCGGATATGTTTCGCAGCCTGCTGTTGCCGGTACGTCGGCAATAACGTTATATACTTCATCTTGTACAACTTGTTGAATTCCCAATTCATGAAGACGCTTTACAATATAATCACTGACCATCTTTTCGTGATGAGATGGCCGTGGACATTTAGCTAATCCTGCAAATTCCTGCAGTACGCCATCAATAATTTCAGTATCTTTCATATCAATATTCCTCCTTCATAGACCGAATATCTAGTCTGCCATCATTATATCATACTTTAGGCCAACTATCGTCGATAAAATATGACAGATGGCTTCATATAAAAATTACATATTTGTAGTGCATCTATTCTATTTTCGCAACATACTAGATAAAACCGATATGGTATAATTATATAAAGGGCGTGTTTGGGGAAATTTTTAAGGAGGTTTTTATATGAAATCACAGTCTTCTCAGACTGTAACGTATCCAGCCTTGCCGGAACTAACCATTCGCGGCATGGTCCTCGGTGCATTAATTACAGTTATTTTTACCGCTTCCAATGTATACTTAGGGTTAAAAGTAGGATTAACATTTTCCTCGTCTATCCCGGCTGCGGTCATTTCCATGGCTATTCTGCGCATGTTTAAACATTCTAATATCTTAGAAAACAACATGGTGCAGACACAGGCTTCTGCTGCCGGAACATTATCCGCTATTATCTTTATCCTTCCCGGTTTATTAATGCTAGGCTATTGGCAGGGATTTCCCTTTGGGGAAACTCTCGTTCTGTGTGCCTGCGGTGGTTCATTAGGGGTTCTGTTTACGATTCCACTGCGGCGCGCTATGGTTGTCAACAGTGATCTTCCGTATCCAGAAGGCCGAGCAGCTGCAGAAATTCTAAAAGTTGGCAATGATCTTCGCCAAGCCAAAGAATCCCCCACTGATACAGCTAAAACAGAAACAGGCATGAAAGATATCCTCGGTGGTACTGCCTTGGCTGGTTTTACAAGTTTATGTGCCAACGGGTTCCATATTTTTTCTGCTGAACTAAATCACTGGATTATGCTGGGAAAAACATCTGTAACACAGCTGCCAATGGGATTTTCCATGGCCCTTCTCGGTGCAGGTTATTTAATCGGCATTGCCAGTGGGATTGCTATTTTAGTCGGAACGCTGCTAGCATGGGCTGTTTTTGTTCCCTATCTTACAAGTATTCTCTCACCGGCTGACGGCCAGACTGCTGCAGCCTTTGCCAACGCAGTTTGGGCTCAAAAAGTCCGCTTCATCGGTGCCGGCTGCATTGGTATTGCGGCTGTCTGGACATTAATTCGTTTGGCCAAACCGGTCATAGACGGTATTAAAATGTCCATTTGTGCGATTCGCGACAACGACACAGCCGAAAAGAAAGCCTTACATCACACGGATATCGATATGTCCCCTAAATCAGTAGGGATGGTCTTTTTAGCTATCTTAATCGGCTTATTCGGCACATTTTATTCCTTTGTCAGCGGTGCCGGATTGCCTTTTTCGGTCTCCCTCATTTATATTGTTGTCGGCATTTTGATCGCTATTTTGATGGGGTTCTTTGTCGCCGCGGCTTGTGGATATATGGCCGGTCTTATTGGTACATCTGCCAGCCCTATTTCAGGTATTGGTATTTTAGGTATTTTAATTTCTTCATTAGTTGTGTTAGCCATTAGTTCTTCCTTTGGCGTTTTTGAAACTCTGGAAGGAACTAAATTTGCTACGGCACTGGCAATTTTCATTACCAGCGTCATTGTTAGCATTGCGTCTATTTCTAACGATAATCTGCAGGATCTTAAAACAGGTCATCTCGTAGGCGCTACGCCCTGGAAACAGCAGGTTGCTTTAATCCTTGGTTCGATTATCGGTGCTTTTGCCATTGCGCCGGTCTTAAATTTATTATATCAAGCCTATGGGTTCACCGGTGCTATGCCGCGGGCTGGCATGGATGCTTCCCAAGCCCTATCGGCACCACAGGCAACATTAATGACAACCATTGCCCAAGGTATTTTTAGCTCCAGCTTGGATTGGAACTACATTTTACTCGGCATTGGAGTCGGTATCGTTGCCATCATTCTCGACTTGGTTTTAACAAAGACAACTAAATCTCTGACTCTGCCGCCGCTGGCAGTCGGCATGGGCATTTATTTGCCGCCCACATTGGAAATTCCACTCGTAATTGGTTCTGTCATGGGATATTTCGTTCATCGCTATCTCAAACGTCGTGCCGCTTTACGCAGTCCAGGCCATGAAGAAGAAGATGTAGAAGCATGTAATCATCGCGGCGTGCTATTTGCGTCTGGCTTGATTGTTGGCGAAAGCTTGATGGGTGTCATCATTGCCATGCTGATTGTCGTATCCGTTACATCCGGTGGCAGCGAAAATCCGTTGGCTCTTGTCGGCAAAGATTTTAAATCCGTTGCCGATATATTAGGGCTAATCATGTTCATTGTATCTATTGTATTACTGGTTCGCCATATTATTACGACTAAATTCACACCGCAGCATACACAAAAATAATGCGGTCATCGAAGATTTGTCTGATATGCTTTTTGTCAGGCAAATCTTTTTTTGACTAAAATTTTATTTTTCCATCCGCAAAAATATCTTTCTATCTGTTTTTCAGAATGTTATAATTAAGCTTGTATATATTTCCTTTAATTTATAAGATTATATTTATCTTCCATCGGATGACATCAAAACAAATACCATAGCATTTCATTATTTATACGTTATATTTACGGTATTGTTATATGTATTTCCTATACTATACGAGAAGCATAAATACTATCTTTATGTATTATTTTATTTCATGTCCATATCACACAGGAAGGAGTTTCACACATGAAAAATTTTGCTCATCGCGGCTTTAGCGGTAACTATCCGGAAAACACAATGCTGGCATTTCAAAAAGCATTAGAAGTCGGAGCTGATGGCATCGAAATGGATGTGCAACTTACGAAAGATCAGCATCTCGTCGTTATTCATGACGAACGCGTCGATCGTACTACCAACGGCACAGGAAATGTTCGTGATTTTACGTTAGAAGAATTGCGCAAGCTCGATGCCTCATATCGTTATACCGGAAAGATGGGATTTAATGGTATTCCTACCTTTGAAGAATACTGCAACTGGGTTAAAAACACACCGCTTGTCACAAATATTGAACTAAAGACCGGCGTATATCCATACCCGGGCATTGAAGAAAAAGTATGGGCTGTCTTGCAGCAGTATCACTTGGAAGATAAAGTTATTATTTCTAGTTTCAATCATGAAAGCATTTTGCGTATGAAAGCATTGGCACCGAATCTCAAGTACGGTCTTCTAACAGAAACTTGGCTCATCAATCCTGGCGCGTATACAAAACGTGTCGGCGTTGCCTGCTACCACCCATACTATGGCAGTCTCACCGATGAAGTTATCAATGAAATTCAAAAAGAAGGCATTGAAATCAATACCTTTACAGTTAATGACGAAGCGAGTGTAAAACGTCTGCGTGACAAGGGCGTTGATATTGTGATTGGCAACTTCCCGGATATGGTCAAACGCGTACTTAAAGGAGAATAAAAATGGATGGTTTAGAAGCGCTTGTAAAGTTAATTAATTCCTACTTATGGGGAAAATGGCTCGTCTATGTATTACTTGGCTTAGGTGTTTTATACACTATTTCCAATGGATTCATTCAAATTCGTCATTTTGGCTTTATCATCCGCCGTACTTTGATTGATTCCTTTAAAACACGGCATGAAGACAAAGGCAGTGGCTCCATTTCTACATTTAAAGCGATGATGGTTACACTGGCCGGCAATGTTGGCGGCGGTAATGTCGTCGGTGTTGCCACAGCCATTGTATCCGGCGGCATGGGGGCTGTTTTTTGGATGTGGGTTGCCGCATTCTTCGGCATGGCCCTCAAATATGGTGAAATCGTACTATCACAAATGTATCGCGGCAGAGACAAAGAAGGCAATCTTCTTAGCGGCCCTATGTATTATATCCGCGACGGGCTAAAATGTCCCTGGCTGGGCATCGTCATCGCCGTCCTTATGTGCATTAAGATGATGGGGGCCAACTTGGTACAATCTAATACCATTTCGGGTATTTTAAATGCTAACTACGGCGTGCCAACCTATATGACAGGCATTATACTAATTATTCTTCTCATGTGCATTACGTTAGGCGGTTTAAAACGGTTGGCAAACTTGGCCATGAATTTAGTTCCATCCATGTCTATTTTTTATATCGTCATCGGCATCTTGGTTATTCTCTTGAATATTCAAGCTGTACCGCATATCATTGCAGAAATCTTCACGCAGGCATGGTCCTTTGATTCAGTTGCCGGCGGCACCGGCGGTTATGTCATTGCCCAGGCAATGCAGTATGGGATTGCCCGCGGCATGTATTCCAATGAAGCCGGCGAAGGTACTGCTCCTTTTGCTCATGGCTGCTCCATCGTACCGCACCCTGTCGATGAAGGCATTACCGGCGTTACAGAAGTTTTCGTCGATACGATTGTCATTTGCACGATTACAGCACTGGTTGTCGGTGTTACAGGCATTTACCAAACGAATCATTCTGCAACCGTCATGGCATTGGAATCTTTTGGTACCGTTTGGACGCCGTTAAAACATGCCGGCACATTTGCCTTACTTATCTTTTGCTTTACAACTCTCATGGGCCAATGGTGGAATGCTTCCAAAAGCTTCACGTATGCCTTTGGAGAAAAAGTTACAAATGTAATTAAATACATCTTTCCGCTTCTCTGTATCTTAGGTTCTCTTGGCAAAATCAACTTAGTTTGGGGCATCCAAGACATGGCAATGGGTTTGGTCGTCATTCCAAACATGATTGCACTGCTCATCCTGTTCCCAAAAGTACGAGCAAAAACAAAAGAGTATTTCAGTAATCCCAAATACTATAAAAAATAAGTAAA
>JBNMKW010000029.1:0-29204 GCA_050874545.1 Megasphaera sp.
AATATAATCAGTCCTTCTTTCTAAAACAAGGCTGATTATGGTATAATAAATACGTAAATCAGCCCAAGCAAATACAAGATTTACACTTGCCATGCAGTACGCCAATGCTGCTGGCATTCCCGTTTCCTGTTAGTCCAGGAGGCGGGATTTTTTAATTTAGATATTTAGTAGATTAGTAAATGTTTCGTCCCATATGGCGTATGCGCTTTTTCTCCTCTGTATGGGATGGAGTTGCTGAAATCTCTATTTTATCTTTATTTGCGAATATATTAAACACATTAATATTGAACACATTACCACCTCATTTATTTTTTAAAATTAACAATAATCAAATTGCCTCGTTGCTCTTAATCTTAGATTTATATTTAGCGGCTTTTAACATCCCTTTAATTTCGCCGCGGATTTCAGCACGATCTTCAATATCTAAAGCATGATAGAGATCCAGCAGTTCCCTATCATTATCTGAAATATTTTGACTATTATCCATAGCTTTAGAATTAATAATAAGAGTTTGGTCATTGTCCAATAAATTTAAATCGAGACCAGTAACATCAGCGATTTTTTGTACTGTCTGAATGGTCGGAGAAAAAGGTTTATTAGTAGTTGGATTAATTCCTTTTTCAAGGATTGATATATATGCTCGACTTAATCCACACAAGTCGCCGAATGCCTGCATTGAGAGGCCGTGTTCTTTTCTGTATTGTCGTACCCACTCGCCAATTTTCATCATTACATCTCCTGTTTTATTGTCAAGTACAGTATACAATAATAATGGCCGAAATGTCAAATATACTTGACATGAAAACAAATATCTAGTAAACTAGAGCCGAAAGGAGGAGATAGGAATGGCATACAATATCCTTCGTATTAGAAAATTAAAAAAAATGACGCAACAGGAATTGGCACAGTTATCTGGGATCTCACGAGCAACAATCTCAAAATTGGAAAATGGAGAAGAAATAGAAGTAAAAATTTCCACGCTGGAAGCCATTTCCAATGCTTTGGGCGTTACTTGGCCTGAACTTGTGGATTAAATATCTAGTATACTAGATAAAACTAAATTTTCTGTTTTTAACGGGTAGACACTAAGGATGTGAGGGCATGGACACGATGAATGAAAAAGAGCCTCGCATGAACGAGGCTCAAAATCAAATTGAAATATATGCAGCAGAAAAAAGATTACAGCTGCTGTTAAATAAAAAATTTGAGATGCTGGAAAAGTTGCACCCGTTTCTTTTAGGAGAATCGCAAGAGACAGTAACTAGATACGAGAAAATTTTTGATGAAATAGATGGTGTTATTCAGCAAGAAATCAAATACCTAGAGGCAAGGATTACAGAAAAAAGCTGATTACGATGAGATATTCCCAGGAATTGAATTGACATAAGGGGGTGAAATGAATGGACATAAAATTTGAAGTCACGTTACGACATATGCCATGGGAAAAGCAGAAAGAATATTTACAAGGTGTAATACGTTTTATAGAAGAGCAAGAAGGATTCGGCAACAAGTGTGTTCTTATTGTAAATCAATCTGATCACGTAGTTGAAGATCAAGTAATGAATGAACGCATCAATGCGGAACAACTGGCTAGTAATTTAGCATACGCTATCATGAACCGGAAAGATTAAATCGAATTATCATCAAGAAATTATCATCAAGAGAGGTGGCAACTTATGACAAAAGATATACCGGTCTGGGTAAACAGCAACTACGAACTGTATCAGATCAAGATGCGTCGGCAGCAAATGTTTGATGAACGCATTGAAGCAATGTATGCCGAAGATTACGGCGACCCGTTAACGGCTGGAGAAATTATAAAGGCAATGCTGGGCTTAGCTGCATTTTTCGGCTCATTTAGTCTTGCCGTCATCATTATGTCATAGAAAAAAGAAAAGGCTCTGTGCTGGAACACAGAGCCCAATGTTCTGCCAGGAGCTATTTTACCGGCAGGCCTATAAAATTATTGATTCATTATAACACGATATGAATTTGCATTGCAAGATAGAAGCAGAAATCAAAGGAGGAATTGGAATGTATACGACAACACTGGCGGAAAAAATAGTTGAATTTTATCGCGATCCAGAAAATATGAGGAAGTTCCGGGAATGGCAGAAAAAGAGGCATGAAGAAGAACAGCAGGAAGCGGCAAATACGAAACTGGTTACGCGGGATATATGAATAATACATGGGAATCAAATACAGCTGTTCGGCTGCTAAAAAAAAACATATATGAGCCAAGTGATGTATTTCGTCATTTTTCACATACGAAATGGACAGATTGTAAGAAGAATATATGCTGATATGGCTCCGTATGTAGAAGCCCGGGCAAAAGCATATGCCACGATGCCAATGCTTTTGCCGGGCGAAAGTCTGCGAATATTCGGGAATGGATGCTTTATTGAGGAGTTTAAGAAATGAAAACGATTGCGATATATAACTTGAAAGGCGGCGTAGGAAAAACAGTAACGGCGGCTAATTTAGCCCATCTTTACGCAACGCACCGAACACCGCGGATACAAGGAATGGTGCGTAACAGCAACCGCCGGGCATTACTCATTGATTGTGACCCGCAGGGAAATTTAAGCCAGTATTTTAAACGATATGGGTCAGACCCGGAATGCGGCTTGTGTACATGCAGCATTACCGGAACTGACTGGCCAACACTAGACATCATCACCGGGAACATGGATTTGTATAATTGGGAACGTACATTATACGAGCAAAAAAGTACAACGAATATACATGACATTCTTGAACACATAGAACTCGCAGTACTTGCCGTATATGATGTAGTGTTCATGGATTGTCCACCGGCAATGAATATGCTGACAATCAACGCGCTATGTGCAGCAGATTATCTCATTATTCCGATCCGCTTAGATGCATTCTCGTCACGTGGACTTACAGAACTGGATACACAGTTGCAGGATGTAAAAACAATCAATCCGGCTCTGCGCTTGCTTGGTGTATTAATTACACATGACGAGCCGTCAGCATTAAGCAAAGAAGCAGAATACATTCTGCGTAGCCGTTTTCCGGTATTTGATACAAAAATCAGCCGGAGTCGGTGGATAACAGATAGTACATTGATGCAAAAACCGCTGGCGGAAATGGGTATGAAATTAAAGCCAAGCTGGCAGTACAGAAAACTATTCAAAGAAATAATTGTCCGAATCGGACAATACCAGGAGGTATGACATATGGGATTGATGGCAAATATGGGATTAGTACAAAAGCCGCGGGAAATTAAGCAAATAGATGTAAAACTGCTGGTAGAACATCCAGATAATTTTTATGATGTGTCAGATGTGACCGAACTAAAACACGCTATCGTAATGGCCGGAGGTGTAAGACAAAATTTAATTGTCGAGCCTGTTGATGGCGGCAAATATCGCATTGTGTCGGGGCATAGGCGTTGCAAGGCAGTGAAAGAACTACTCAACGAACACGCTGGCATACCTGCAACGGTGCCGTGTGAAATAGAAACAGATCCGAATATTGCACAACTGTTGCTGATTACGACAAACAGCAGTACGCGAAAGCTGACTGCCTGGGAACGTGTTGAACAGTACATGCAGCTTGAAAGTTTGTATCGGTATTTTAACATGCAAAATAAATTGCCGGGACGGAAGCGGGAAGCCTTGGCAAAATTATTGCAAGAAGGAACGACGAATATAGCACGTTTAAACGTCATCAGCAACAATCAAGTACCCGCCTTGGTAGAGATGTTAAAACAAGACCGCATTGGCATATCAGCTGCCTATGAATTATGTAAAATGTCCCCAGATGGCCAAAATGAGTTTTGTAACCTGGTAAAAGGGGACGATAAGATAACCTTGGCTGACGTAAAAGAATATATACATAGAAAATATCCACCTACAGCGACAGCGAGTCCAGTCGCTGAACAGGAGAAATCGCCAGAGCCAGTTATGCCGATTCAGCAGAAAGAAATGCCTGCCGAAGAACCCAAAGAAGCAGCTGACGTGCCAGCACCACAGCCTATGCCGCCGCGCAACTACGTGCAGGAAAGCACCTGGAAAACGTATATGAAGGGCATAAAACGGCCTAAAAAATATATGACTGCTCAAGGAGACATCATTACTCAAGAAGATGATAAAAATATACGAGATTATATTGGAATAGATGACAAACACGGAACGCCTATCTTCGAAGGCGATATGTTGCAAGATACTGATGGAGAAATAGGAATTGTATTTTTTGGCAAAGAAATGGCAGCATACGGCGTAAGCGCATACAGCGAAAATAAACTGGAAGGGTTCATATGGTATCCAGATGGTGACGATTTTAGCAAGATGGAAATAATCAAAGAGGATTAAGCAAAAGAAGAAGGGAGGAAAAGTCTAATGTATATCAATGATAAAGAATTTAAGACGTATGCATGGTGTATTATTCTCGTTTTTAGCATTATATTTTGGGGTGGCCTTATTTTTACTTTAATAAGTGACTTTAATTAAATACGGGACAATGGAAACGCTGATTTTAAGCGTCTCCATTTTTTCACATATATATGTATATAAAAGAAAGAGCGGGCCTGTGGCCCATTGGGGCTTGTAGTAGGCGTTATATTTAGTGCCGGAAAGGAGATGACATCATGGGATTTGTTCGTAACGTAAAGTATTTTTGCGGAGAACGGTATTTTGAAACGGATTTGTTTGAAGTTCCTGATATGCGGGAACGTGGAAAAAAGATACGAGAAAAGAAAATTAATTTATCATCACCGGATCAAGTCAGACGAAATAAACAGAAAGCGCTGCGAACATTCCGACAAAAAGTAAAAACGAATTTTACGAAAGACGATGTGTATTTGACATTGACCTATGATACGCTGCACAAACGGGATACAACGAAGGAAGCCAAGAAAGACTTCCATAATTTCATCAAACGCGTGAATCGTCGGCGTAAAAAAGCGGGCCTTCCCTCGGCAAGGTATATGGGAACCATTGAACGCAAGGGAACGAATATCCATTTTCACATGATCATCAGCGGGGGCCTGGACAGAAATGAACTGGAAGATGTTTGGGGCAATGGCTTGAGCAATGCCAGCCGGTTGCGGATAGACGATGCAGAATTAATGCAGCGGCTCTGTCAGTACATCATGAAAGAGGCTCGAGATAAAGAGAAATTCGAGAACACGTATATTTGCTCACGGAATTTAGAAAACCCGACAGTCACGAAAACAGACTGGGCATTCACGCACCGTAATTTGGAAGAACTGGCCGGGCAGACCGACTGCCGGGACGTATGGGAAAAATTATATCCTGGTTACGAATTTATTGAAGCCAGCAGCACGTTCAATGAATTGACGGGCTGGCATATCACGGTAAAAATGACGAGGAGGGAGAAGCACGTATATCGAAAAGACAAAGCGCGTTCATCTTTGTGGAGCCGCACTGCGAAGATTGAATGATGCCGTACACGCGCGGGATGGATGGAAATGCATAAATTGTGGACAATATGTGGACAATTCAGAAAAGATGCATCATGAGCCGTGCGGTGTTTATAAATCCGACGAGATTACGAAAACGGTTACATTATGCCGGCAGTGTCACTATATCAGGCATCATGCAGGAGACGCAGCTAAAGTACGGGAAAAATGCGTGAATTATTTGCGCACCCTCTATGGCGATGCAGGTGCAAAAAAAGAATGAGGAGGTAAAACGGATGAACTATGAACATTATCATGACCAGACGGCGGAGCAAGCAATCAGCCGGATTGAACGGAAGCGGCAGGAGAAGCGGCGGAATCGCAGATACCGGATTCGCCGGATGTTGCTGAAGCGGGCGTTTGAAGAAATTGCGATTATATGCGGATTCAATGTGCACATTACGTTCATCGAAAGCAAGGTGAAGTTATGATCATCAACAAGATTCACGTGAGCAGTAATGTTGTCCGAATCGGATACATCGAAAACGAAAAAGAAGCGCCGCGGGAATATACGCTAAAAAGCAAAGAACTGGCCCGGCCAGAATTGTACAAGGCCATGGAGAATATTTTTCACGTCATGGCCGATGTGGATACCTGCTTTGCTGCGGTATGCGACGGGAAGATTGAAGACATCGTAATTAAATACAATCGGGACAACAGCGTCGATAATTACGTATTAGCTGGAGCGATGCACGGTGATGACGAATTAGTTGCTACATTTAAGACCGAAAAGATTGACACAAAATGCCGAATAGAGCTGGATAACGCTGTACGCAGTGCTGTCAAGGAAGCGGAATTATTCATTCAGGGAAAGCGGGCACAGATGACACTGGACATTGAAGCAGAAACACCGGCACCAAAATTAAAAGGAGGTATATCGTGACAAGTACAGAATATCTTAAGCTCGTCTACGAATCAGAAGAAAAAGCTAACATGTTGTTAAAAGAGATTAGCCAGATTCAACACGATTTATTAGCTTTAAATGCCATTGATTATGAAACGCCAAGAGTAAGTGGGAGAAACGGGAATTCCATAGAAGATAGGATTATCAGATTTCTAGATAAACGCGACAAAATGTTACGCGAGTATCTTCAAACAGTCAATCGACCTTGGGAATTCAAGAAGCTCGTTGAATGTATGGATGACGAACGAATGCAGACAATAATGAAGAGGCATTATCTGTGGCATGAAACCTGGGAAAAAGCCTGTGACGGAATTTGTTCAATTAGCTGGCTTCGACGGAAAGAAAATGGATTACGGATCCAGGCACTGAAAGAATTCGACAAAATATTCAAAAAAAATAAAATTAGTTCACGCTAGTTCATGGTAGTTCACGTTGGACCTGTGATATAGTGTATATGTGAAGCAAAGGGAAAAGCGGCCACTCTCATGTAAAGCAACGCAACCGAATATAGAAAGCACCGTCTCAATTATGAGGCGGTGCTTTTCATATACAAGTGAGGAACAACTGTGGGGCGAGTGCCTGCACAGCGGCTGATGTATAGCTGGCTGGCGTGCTTGGCTGATGCAGGCACGCACGAGCCAGCAGCTCGGTGGGTGGGCCGGACACAGGCCAGGGCATCCGGCTTGTTTCTGAAAATTCACATTCCCTGCCGTGGCGGTCAGGAAAGGCGGATAGCATCGGCAGAAAAAAGAGGGCCCAATGAACTGGCAAGCCCCCCGGTACCCAAGGTACTGTGAGCGGGGCAGGTGAATACGGGTCTGCGAGTCCCGGCGGTTCTGTCCGTCAAAATCAAAAAAACAGATTGACAAGCTGACAAATCAGCCCTTTAGGAGGGAAGGAGGAATGGCAGTTAATGCAAAAAACACATATAAAGAAAAATTTTCTGATGAAAAGTTTATTTTTTCTACGGCAGATACCTGCGATTTCTTTGGAATTTCGAGGGAGACGTTGTCAAGTTGGCACAAAAAAGGAGCCCCCAAGGCCGCCCGCGGGAAATGGAACTTGAAAGCATTGCTAAACTGGCGGTACAAAAGCGAAACCCAAGAATCGCCGCAATTGCGAAAACTGAGAGCAGAAGCGGATTTAAAGGAAGCCAAGGCCAAGCAGGAGCAAATCAAATTAGGCGTAACCAAGGATGAATTTTTACCTGTTTATGAAGTTCGGGAAGACTTGATAGTATTAATGACAAATTTGAAGAAAAGTTTGCTAGCTATTGGGCATAACGTAGCTATAGAGCTGAATTCACTGGATACGGACGCGGCAGAAGTGGCAAAAACGGAAGTTGACAAGCGGATACATGAAGCCTTGGAAGAACTAAGCAAGGGAGGAACCTATCATCGCAAGCGGAAGAAAAAATCTGCCTTATAAGCGGTACATTATTGATGCCCTGCGGGTATTGAAACCGCCGGAAAAAATGAGTGTATCTCAGTGGGCGGATCGGTATCGAATCTTATCTGCCAAAGATAGTGCAGCGCCTGGTCGCTGGCATACGTCGCGGACACCATACTTACAAGCTGTCATGGATTCATTTACCAAACCGGGCATCCACGATATTACATTTGTTGCCGGAACCCAGCTGGGGAAGACGGCAGCTGAACAAAATATGATGGGCTATGCTATTGACCAGGCTCCAGGCCCCATGCTGATTGTATACCCGACGGATAAACTGGCTGAGTTTACGAGCCAGAACCGGATCAAGCCTATGATAGCCTTGTCAAAACCGTTAGCTGCAAAATTTGATGCTGAGCACAGCCAAAAACTGGAATTACAGTTCCAGGGCATGTACATTGCCCTGGTGGGCGCCAATAGCCCGAGTGGGCTGGCATCTCGCCCCGTACAGTATGTATTCTTCGACGAAATTGACAAGTTCCCAAAGTGGTCTGGACAGGAGGCCGGCCCTTTGGAGCTGGCAGAAGAACGAACCAAAACATTCTACAACAAAAAAATCGTCAAAGTATCCTCGCCGACGCTTAAAACCGGGAATATCTGGAAGGGTTGGGAACAGGCAGATGCTCGCTATGAATACTATGTGCCCTGCCCTCACTGCGGGGCCTATCAAGTGCTTACTATGAAGCAGCTGAAGTGGCCGGAAGGAACCAATGCGTATGACGCCAGGGATGCGGCGACATATCATTGCATTTCCTGTGACAGTATCATTGATGACCGGCAGAAAATGGATATGCTCCGGCACGGAAAATGGAAAGCTATCAACAAACCGCCTAAACGAGTGCGATCCGTGGCATATCATTTAAGCTCCTTCTACAGCCCGTGGCTTACCTTTGGTGATATGGCTTATAAATTTCTGAGTACAAAAGATGAGCCGGAACGGCTGATGAACTTCATCAACTCGTGGCTTGCAGAACCTTGGGAAAACAAAGCCAACCGGATGCAATCTGATACAGTGCTGGACAAGAAGCTGAACTACCTGCGGGGAACGATGCCGGCAGAGACTCAGCTATTGACGTGTGGTGTTGACGTGCAGCTGGATCACTTTTGGTATTCTGTCCGCGCCTGGGGACCACATCTGACCAGCTGGCTGGTCGATTATGGTCGTGTCGAAACTTGGGGAGATGTAGAAACCATCATTAACCGGGATTATGCCGACACAAATGGTGAAGTACGCAATATCAACCTGGCATGCATTGATTCAGGGTATAACACCGATGAAGTCTATTCGTTCTGCGCACAGCACATGGACGCAGCTATTCCGACTAAAGGGGCATCTGCACCATTGCGGGCCAGGTATAGCGTTACCGTATTAGATAAGGCTGTTGGTTTCGGATTGCGGCTTTATACCTTCGATACAACCCAGATGAAAGACTTTATTGCAAGCCGTTTGGGCGTAGATGCCGGAGCCGCAGGCAGCTGGAATGTATGCAAGGATGTCGAACCCTACTATGCAGATCAGATTTGTGCCGAACAGAAGGTCGAATACAAAGACAAAAAGGGACGGATAACGCTGAGATGGGAACCTATATCCAGCCATGCGCAAAATCATTTGTTGGATACGGAAACCAATAATGCCCTGGCAGCAGAAATACTTGGCGTCCGTTATTTAATGGAGCCCGATACAGAAGATATGAGCGAACCGGAAGAAAGCGATTGGCTCGGAGATGCCGGGAAAAACTGGTTTTAGAGAGGAGGTGACAGGCGTTGGAAACACTGGAAATCCAATTGGAGCGAGTACAGAAGGCCATTGCCGCGATTGAAATGGGGGCGCAGAAGTACGAAATCAATAACCGCAGCATCACTAAAGCAGACCTGGCCACGTTGTACAGCCGCGAAAAACAGCTGAAAGCAGCCATTGCGGCCCAAAATGGAGATAATATTTTGTATGCCAATACCGAACGACGATGAACTTGCTTGACTATGCGATCCGATTTTTTTCACCGAAGTGGGCCTGCGAACGGGCGGCATACAGGGAACTGCTAAGCCGCTATGAGGCCGGCGAAATCAATCGATTCAACGACGACTGGACTCCCATCAACGCAGATACAGAAAATACCGATAAGACGCAGCGGGATATTATTAAAGCTCGTGCGCGCTATCTTGAAAATAATAGCGATATTGCTAATGCTGCTGTCGGTGGGATTGTACGCAATGTTGTTGGCGTCGGTATTAAACCCCAGGCCAGGACGCCGATGGAAACCCTGAATAAGGAAATTGAGCACCTATGGGACCAATGGTGCCGACCGGAAAATTGTGACATCACCGGGAACCAGACATTTTACGAAATGCAGCGTATGCTGCTGAGACGAAAAATTGTAGACGGAGAAATCTTAATCAAAAAAATAACAGACAAGAATGCTTCTATCCCCTTTAAACTCCAAATCATTAAATCAGATATGTTGGACCCGTATTTATTGTATGCTCCTAAAACGAACCGGGTTATCCGCAGTGGCATCGAACTAAACGACTATCTAAAGCCGGTAGCGTACTGGATTCGGCGCAAAAGCCCGGATGGGTATATTGAGTATGAGCCAGATCGCGTACCGGCTGCGCAAATTATTCACTTATGGACCAAGAATCAACCGGATCAGATACGGGGAATGTCAGATTTGACGCCTATTATTAAGCGAATCAAAGATACAGCCGACTATCTAGACGCTGAAACGGTTGCCGCTAAAATCGCGGCTTGCTTTTCAGTATTCATTACTAGTGAGTTTGGGGGAGCCAATGTAGGCCGCGGGAGCAAGATGGACAAAGACGGCAAAAAACTAAAACGCGTCAGTCCGGGGATGATTCAGTATTTGAGCCCTGGCGAAAAGATAGAGACGGCAAACCCGTCTCGCTCCATTACGTCGGCTAAAGACTTCGTCGCCGTCCAGGAACGATTAGCAGGGTCGGGACTAGGACTGTCCTATGAAATGATGTCGCGGGACTTTCAAAAGGCGTCATTCAGTTCAGCCCGACAAGGAGCGTTGGAAGACCGCAAGACATTCGAGCCTATGCAACTGTTCATGGCATCACATTTTTGCCAGGTCGTTTACGAAGAGTTCATGGATGCGGCTGTTTTATCGGGAGCTTTAGAGATCCCCGATTATTGGCAGCATCGCACGCTATATACAAAGGCCGAATGGGTAGCCCCAGGGTGGTCATGGATTGATCCTGAAAAAGAAGTAGATGCCGACATCAAAGCGATACAAAACGGTGGCAAGACACTGGCACAATGGTGTGCAGAGCGTGGATATGACTGGCGGGAACAACTGGAACAGATGGCACTGGAAAAGCAAACCGCTGAATCATTAGGCCTAACGCTGGCGGTACACACGCCGGAATCCGTCCAAGCCGCCGAAAGTAATCATAAAGATACCAAACAAGGAGAAAATGAATAACATGAAGCAGAAGAGAAATAAGAATCTGAGCCGGAATCTTAATGGCAATATGATTTGCTTGAGAACGGAGGGTGAAACAGATAATCGCCAAGTACAATTATCCTTTTCCAGTGAAGAGCCATATAAAAGATGGTTCGGGACGGAAATCCTTAGCCACGAAGAAGGGGCGGCTGACTTAAGCCGATTGCAGGAGATTGGCGTCCTGTTGTGGCAGCATAATTCCAATACACCGATTGGGAAAATCATTGACGTATCCATTAATGCGGGAAAGCACCGCGGCGTGGCTACCGTACAGTTTGATGACGATGAATTATCAGATATGATTTATCAAAAAGTACTCAGCGGGACGCTAAAAGGGGTTTCCGTTGGCTATAGCGTAGACGTATGGGAAGAAGTTAGCGAAGGTGCTACCAGCTCAGACGGACGGTTTACAGGACCGTGTGATATTGCTAAACGATGGACTCCCTACGAAATTTCGATTGTATCATTGCCGGCAGATCCAACAGTCGGCGTAAATAGACAACTTGAAGAAGGAGAAAACGAAGTGAACGAAACAGAAAAGCAGCATGAAAGAAAAACAGCAGTAAATGATGAACGAACTCGCGTAAATGAAATTGTGTCCATGTGCCGCAGTTTTAATTTGAGCCCTGACGAATACATTTCCAAGGGAATCAGCGTAGATGATGCAAGAGCAGCCATTCTGACGGAACTGGCAGCGAAGAGAAAACCGTCGGAAATATCGGTTACTGCCGATGAAATCGAAAAGTTCCGTGCCGCCGCAGCCGACGGGTTAGCGCTTCGCGCCGGCATAGCCATTACAAAGCCAGCAGATGGGGCCGAAACTTTCCGGGGGAAACGGATGCTTCGCCTGGCAGCAGAATGCCTTGAACGGGAAAAGGGCGTAGATACCCGGAAATGGGACGATGAGATGTTAGTCAGAGAAGCACTGACGGGGACCGGTGCTTTTCCGGGCATCTTGTCGAATGTAGCCAATAAATCCTTAGCCCAGGCTTATGCTACGGCACCGACGACGTTCCAGCACTGGACTAGTACAGGGTCTAATTCAGACTTCAAGCAAGCGACGCGTTACCGCTTATCGGAAGCGGATACGCTCGAACCGATGACCGAAAACGGAGAGTTTAAGAACGCCGAAGTTTCGGAAGGATCCGTTATCACGGTAGTCGGCACGTATGGTCGCTCTTTCTCGATTACCAGAAAAGCCATCATTGACGATGATCTTGGGGCTTTATCGCAGATTCCCAGCAAGTACGGTGCAGCGGCAAAACGCGGCATCAATAAACGCGTATATGCGCTGCTCAAGCAGAACCCATTAATTGAAGGAGCGAAACTTTTTGGGGAAGAACATAATAATGTAACGAAGGGCAGTATTTCGGTCGCTTCCTTGGGCACAGCCAAAGCCTTAATGGCACGGCAGACGAACTTAAAGGGGGAAGAAGTCCTGAATGTACAGCCGACATACTTAATCGTGCCGCCGGAACTGGAAGTTGTAGCAGCACAGCTGGTTAGTTCGGCCGTTGACCCGACTAAGGCCAATGCTACTCCGAACCCGTTTGCCAATAGACTGACTGTCGTTTCCGATCCGGAGCTGACAGATGCCAACGAATGGTATTTAGCTGCTGCACCGGGAATTCTTCCGAGTATTGAAGTAACGTATTTGAACGGCAAAGAAACGCCAACTGTAGAAAGTGCTGTACAGTTCGATACCTTGGGCATCAAGTGGCGCGTATACCTCGATTTTGGGGTCAATCTGATTGATTTCCGTGGCTTGCTCAAATCGAGCGGAAAGGATAAATAAATGGCAACTGCAAAATACATTCAAAAAGGACAGACGATTGATTACACGCCTAAAGAAAACATCGGGTACTTGGAAGTCATTCCTTTCGCTGCCTGTATTGGCGTCGCCGCCGAAGCCATTGAAGCGGGCAAGACAGGGACTGTCAGCCTTTTCGGCGTATATGAATTACCGGCCGCGACTGGGTTGGCCATTACGACAGGTGATGCCGTATACTGGTCCAAATCGGATAACGTAATCAACAAGACGGCAGAAGGCGGAGTCCCGGCAGGCCTCTGCATTGCCGACAAAGCCGATGCCGCTACGACGGTACTGGTGAAAATTGGCTAATGTTTAAAGATATGGTGGCGGCAGACATTGACCAAGTGCTCATGAATGAAGAAGAGTTTGCCGACTGGCACGATTTGAACGGGACGAAATGCCTCTGCGTCGTATCTGATGATGCGACACGGAAGCGGTCCACACTGGCCAGCCGCAACTATAGCGGCCTGCATGGCGAATTCACCTGCCTGGCCGTCAAGAAAGATTCCCTGCCACGAGAACCAAAGCAAGGCGAAAACTTCAAGTTCGACGGGAAGCTTTACAAAGTCATATCGTGCGTCGATGACATGGGCATGTATACCATCGAACTCGGCGCGTATAGAATGGGGATGACATAATGCTTAAAATTGACGTAAGCGATTCCTTACAAAAGGCAGAAACGATGCTGGAAAGCATGCCGGGGGCCGCGGAAAAGGCCTTACAGACATCTATCCGCAAGTCCATCCGCGGCGCCAAAAAAGACGCTGTGCAGAAGGTCAAAGAACGTTATACTATCAAGCCATCCTACGTAACGCGGACTATGAAAGTAACGTACCAGGGTATGGCGGCATCATTAGTATCCAAGGGCCCCGTAAACGACCTGGCTTATTTCAGACATAATCCGGGGAACCCGCCTAAACATCGCCCGCCGACGGGCGTATACACGTATGCCGAGGTCGTAAAAGGCCAGGGCGGAACGATTGCCCATGCGTTCGTAGCCCGTATGAAGTCGGGCCACGTAGGCGTATTTCAGCGAGCTGGACACGGATCTTCTAATGACAGCCTGCCGATTGAAAAGATTTCCGGGCCGTCGACACCGCAGATGCTGGGGGCGCCGACGGTTGCTGAATTTATCGAAAGGAAGGCCCAGGAGCGAATGGCAGAGAATTTGGACCATGAAATCAACGCCTTCATTGTGGGGTTTAGAAAATGATACCTGTACTACTGACTGAAGAATTGGCAAAATGCATCCGCAGTGCTGTTAAAGACTATAAGCTCCAGGCCGAAGGACAGGCAGACAAACCGGTAACGGTATATGAGCAGTATATCTCTGAAGAAGATTTTCTCAGCGATACGTACTATCCCTTAGTTATCGTCAGTCTGCAAAAAGTGGAAGATGGCGAAAGCAAAGAATTGCCGGAATCCACCGCGACCGTAGAACTCGCCGTTGGCTGCTATGGAGAAGACAAGCGGGCCTGGCAGGATACGCTGAATATCATGGAACGCATCCGGCAATCTGTGCTGAAGAAGCGAACAATTGCCAATCGGTTCCGTCTGCGCCTGCCTACCAAATGGGATATTGTCGCAGACCAGCCGTATCCTTTTTGGTACGGCTACGGAACGCTGGTCTACACGATTGCTCAGCCTGTGGAAGAAATGGAGTATTAATGGAAACACGCATCAAATCTTATATCTATATTGGGCCTAACCGGATTCAGGACGGATTGAAAAGCGGGCGCGTCTATAGAGATGGCAAGCCGTTTCGACGTGTCCAGGAGCTTCGAGAAAAATACCCTGGCATTGAGCAGCTATTTGTCCGCGTAGACAAAGCCGGGGAAGCGGAAAAGGCGAAGCAAAGAAAAGGAACAGCCACGTATATGGCCTATCAAGAAGTAAAGAGAGGAGAAAAGCATGACTTATAAACATGGCATTTTTACATCCGAACAAGCAACGGGACTTATTTCTATGACAGAAACGGATGCGGGACTGATTGTAGCTTTTGGCACAGCACCCGTACATCTGGCATCGGACCGGGCACAGGAAAATACCCCGGTACTCTGCTATACCTACAAAGATGCCGTAGCCGCTTTGGGGTATTCGGATGACTGGAAGAAATATACGCTCTGTGAAGCCATCTATACGCACTTTGTACTGTATAATATGGCACCGATTGTCTTAGTGAATTGCCTAAGTACGAAGAAGCATACCAAGAAAAAAACGAGCGTAGAAATTAAACTGACAGATGGCAGTGCTAAAATTAACGATGCTGTCCTATTGGAAACGCTGCAGTTATCGACACAGGTAAGCGGCGAAGCGGATACCGTAAAAGGAACTGATTATACAGCGTCATACAATGATAATGAAGAAGTTGTTTTGACGGCATTGGATGGCGGGAAATTAGCCAGTACTAACACGGTTTATGCCACATACACGGCCTTAGATCCGAGCACGGTGACGGCGGATGATATTGTCGGAGGCGTCAGTACAGAAACGGGAGCCAGCAGCGGTTTAGAGCTGCTGGATGAAGTATACCCGCGATTTGGTATCGTGCCAGGAATCGTCATTGCACCGGGCTGGTCTGATAACACCGCTGTCGCAGCAGTCATGAAAGCGAAGGCTCAAAACATTGACACTGTATTCCGGGCCATTACGATTTGTGATGTAGCAGATAGCGTAACGAAATATAGTGATGTATCCGAATGGAAAAATAAAAACAACTTCTCCGATACGACAGAAGTTGTATGCTGGCCAAGAGTCAAGAATGGCGATAAATTGTATCACTTATCTACACAGATGGCCAGCCTCATGAACCAGGTGGACTCAGAAAATAAAGACATACCTTACTATTCGCCGTCTAACCATTCCCTACAGGCTGACGGAGCCTGCCTGGCCGATGGGACAGACGTATATCTGAATGTTGGCAGTGCTGGCTATTTAAATGGCCAGGGAATTGTTACGGCATTGAATTTTATCGGTGGTTGGAAATTGTGGGGCAACCGGACAGCTGCCTATCCAGCGAATACAGATCCGAAAGATGCAATACTGACTAATCGACGCATGTTCAACTTTATCGGGAATACTCTGGTTACGTCCTTTTGGAGCAAAATCGACAACCCTGCCAACAAACGGCTTATTGCGACGGTAGTGGACAGTGCCAATATTTGGCTGAATGGGTTGACAGCCAGCGAGTGCTTGCTGGGCGGACGTGTAGAATTCCGCAGTGACGAAAACACGACGACAGACTTAGAAGACGGGAAATTGCATTTCCACGTATATATGACACCGCCGTCACCGGCACGGGAAATTGATTTCATTCAAGAATACGATCCGTCGTATATGGAAACTTTGTTTGACTAAGGAAGGTGAAATGGGATGCCAATCAATGAACAACGCGATAAATTGATTAACTATGAAGTATTTTTGGGCGGCAAGCGCAAGCTGGGCATGGCGGACATTACACTGCCTAAAATCAAATACCTGACAAATACGATGAAGGGTGCAGGTATTGGCGGCGATATCGACATGCCGACCCTTGGCATGACCGGTGATATGGATTTGACCATTAAATGGCGAACCATTAACACTGATGTTGCGGAACTATTCGCACCCAAGGCACATGATTTGGTTTTCCGCGGAGCTAACCAGCATTATGATGCGGCAACCGGGGAACTCGTAACGGATTCAATTCGGGTTAATGTGCGTGTACTGCCGAAAGAAATGGATGTCGGCAAATTGGATCCGGCAAGCCAGACTGATTCGACAAATCAGATGAGCGTAATGTACTTCCAGATAAAAATTAACGATAAGAAAAAAATAGAAATTGATAAACTAAATTATATTTTTTATGTTGATGGTGTAGACTATTTTGCACCTGTTCGTACGGCTTTGGGACTATAGGAGAAAATTATGGATACAACAAATTTACAGGCTGGATTGGAAACTCTGACCGGATATGACTTTGAACAAGCAGAAAATGCAGAACGCACAGCTGGGAACATGACGCCGGATATTGGATTCAGTAAAGGATTCCAAGCGCGACTCGCTGCCAAAGCACTGAACGTTCCTATTACAGATATTAAGAAGCTGAGCATCCGTGAATACGCAGTTATCACGACTAAGGTAATGAATTTTTTATTCGCGAATTTGGCCGAAGATGTCCAAGCTGCCGCAAGCGGGGACCAGCCGACCAATACGCAAGAATTGCCGTCGAACTCGTAGAATACGACAAGCTGGGATTTTGGATGGGACAAAGTGTATGCAGCATGAAACGCTGGTTGAAGCTTATTCAGGAACGAAATGAACACAATAAATAAGACCCCTTTACGGGGCCTTATTTATTCTCTAGCATGAAACGGTTTACAAGGTAGTGCAGAAGACGGAATACAAGTTTTAAAAGACGTACTCCGATATTTACGAAAAACATGAATACGAATAGTGCAATCGTTACATACAGCGCAATGAGCAGCATAACTATCACATCCTTTAATTTCATTATATCAGAAAGGAGGGAGAAACGATATGGCAATGGGACATGTTTTTGAAATCGCTTTTGCTATCAGTGCGACATTAGGCGGAAGCTTTCGCGGCGCAACCACTGGCGCTACAAATCAAATGAAACAATTAGGGAATACGGCAAAAAGTATTAGTGCCCAACAAAAGCAACTGGATCGGGCATGGAAAACTAGTGAAGCCGCTATTAAAGTGTATGAACGCCAGTTAGAAAGCTTAAAAGGAAAATTAGAAAAGGCAAAAGTAGCGGAGAAACAATATTCATCAACTGAGCAACGAATTAGCCAGGCAATGAATATAACACGTAATCAGTGGAGAACGAGCATCGATGCTTTGAAGCTGTATAATCACCAAATAGAAAATCTGAAGCAACGCTTAGAACAAGGGAAAATAACAACAAATCAGTATCAAATGGAAATGCAACGAATGGGTCAGTCAATAGCAAGAGCCCAGTCAAATATTACTAAATACCATGAAACCTTGCGAGGTTTGCAACGACAATTCGATCAGACAAAAAGCCATCAATTGCAATTACGACAAGAAATGACTAAAACGCAGTTAGCACAAGATAAAATACAACAACAACTGCGCACGCAACAAGGAATGAAAACAGCAGGAATGAGCGCGGAAGAGTATCGCACTCATTTGCAACGCTTGCAGCAGGAAATGGATAAAACAAGAGCGGCCCAAACTAAACTACAACAGGTGTTGATGGCCCGCAGCAGTGCCATGACTAATTTTAGTGCTGCCCGCAGCGGGTTAGTGAGCGGCGCCGCAACGGTTACGATGATAAGCGCACCCATGGTTAGCATGATTCAAACCGCTGCAACTTTTGAAGCGGCCATGTCTAAGGTTAAAGCGATTACTAGCTCCAATGAACAAGAAATACAGCAACTAACGAACCAGGCCCGAGAATTAGGGGAACAAACACAGTTTTCAGCTACACAAGCTGCTGATGCAATGAGCTATCTGGGGATGGCGGGGTGGAATACAGAACAAATTATGGCCGGAATGCCAGCACTTCTTAATCTTGCTGCAGCAGGTGGAACAGATTTAGCACGTACAGCCGATATTATTTCTGATGACTTGACGGCTTTTGGACTATCGGCAGAAGACGCGGGACATATGGCAGATGTCTTCGCCGTAGCGGCCAATAAAACGAACACCAGTATCGAAATGCTGGGCGAAACGATGAAGTATGCCGCTCCGGTTGCGCACGCTTTCGGAGCATCTATGGAAGAAACAGCGGCAATGGCTGGTATTATGGCCAATTCTGGTATTAAGGCCAGTCAGGCAGGCACGGCGCTGCGGTCTGGGTTTATCCGCTTGGCAGGGCCTCCGAAAATGGCCAGAAAAGCCATGGAGGAATTGGGGCTGTCCATGGAAGATATTACAGCAGAGCAGAAAGAAGCGGCTATAGCCATGGAATCACTGGGAATCCAGATGAGTGACCAGAATGGGCCTCGTAAGATGTCGGCAATTTTGAGTGAATTAAGAGATAAAACCCAAAATTTAAGTAAAGAAGAAAAGTTGGCCACGTTGGGAGCTATTTTTGGCAAGGAAGCGGCTACCGGGTGGCTGGCTGTGCTGGAAGCTGGGCCGGATGCCTTTAATAGTTTGGTAGACGCGATGGAACATTCAGACGGGGCCGCTGCGCAAATGGCTGAAACTATGAATGATAATGCCAAAGGCGCAGCTATACGGTTGAAATCGGCCGTCGAGTCCTTATCTATCAGCGTAGGCAATATATTCCTGCCAACCATCGCCAAAGGGGCTGACGCACTGGCCGCGTGGGCTGGTGGCCTGTCCAAAGTGGCCGCTGCTCATCCTGGCGTTATTGAAGGTATGATGGGGATTGCCGGCGCGGCTGTCGGGTTATTTGCCTATGTCAAAATATCCAACTTCCTAAGCTCAGCATTTAAGCTGTTAAAGGCACAGTATGAATTCATTAAAACGATGCAACTCGCCGAAAAATTCGCCAAAATCGGCCAGGCTATGACGAAAATTGGACCGATTGCCATGCGAATGGCTGCCACCGTGGGCGGCGCTATGCTACGCTTGGGAGCGGTTTTGATAGCCAACCCGGCAGGACTGGTCATTATTGGCATTGTCGCTGTCATTGCAGCACTGTACTTGCTATACAAGAACTTTGATACGGTGAGAGAAGGTGCAGCCAATGCTTGGAAGTCTATTTCTGTAGGTGCTTCCGGGGCCTGGAATAGCTTGACCGGGTCAATTAGCAGTGCTTGGGGGAAAATTAAGGCTGGAGCCAGTGCAGCTTGGGTCAGCTTGAAAAATGGTGTCTCTGCGGCCGGGGCGGGAATTAAAAACGGCATCCTGAAAGCTATGGGATTTTGCGTAAACTTTTGCACGAGTCTGCCAGGACGGATAGCCTTTGCTATTGGATTCATCGTAGGGGCTTTAAGAGCCCTGCCGGGGAAGATTGCCAGCATGGTTATGGCAGCAGGACAATGGCTAAGACGTTTGCCGTCCGTTTGTTTAGCAACTGGGCAGGCATTTATTACTGCGGCCGCCAGCTGGCTCAGCACTGCTTATAATAGCGTCGTGTCATGGATAAGCAATATGATTGAAGGCGCAGCCACATTTTTAATGGAATTACCGAGCCGATGTATGGAAGCAGGTGTCGCGTTCATTGCCGCGGCATCTGCTTGGCTTAGCGAAGCCTACGAAACAGCTGTATCGTGGATGAGCAACCTCGTTCAAGGCGTGTACAACTTCCTCATACAGCTGCCATCGTACTGCGCAGAAGCTGGCGCGGCTTTTGTTGATGCGGCTTCACAATGGGCCAGCGAAGCATATGATGCCGTAGTGAATTGGATTCAACAAATCCCTGGTGCCATCAGCGAAACGCTTTCCGGGGCCTGGGAAGGCATTAAAAGGGAGTTTTCAGAAGGCATTACCGTCGGTGTACGCACCGTAACCGATTCAGGGGGCGGCGATGAACCAGCGGAAAATGCGCGCGGCGGCATCTACAGCCGTGGTGCCTTTCTGACTTGGTTTGCGGAAGATAGCGATGAAGCGGCCATTCCTTTGGACGGCTCGCCCAGAGCCATTGGACTTTGGAAGAGAGCTGGGATGGCATTAGGCTTTAACACCGATGAAATTGAACCCGAAAGGGGCGCCCAGAAAGGTCCGAATCGGACTATACCCGCGGCCGTTCGCCCGCAAATTCAAAGAACGCCAGGCATCACTATCCAGCAAGAAGACCGGACGCCGACTGCGCCAAACATGGTATTCAACATAAACTTCTATGGAGAAACACAGCCTAAACGCGTTGAAAGTGCTGTAAAAGAAGCAGCACAACAGGCAAGGCAGAGTTTTGCGGAGCAGTTGGAGTCCTATCGGCATGAACGGAGGAGAGTAAGCTTTGGCTACTAAGTATAGAACTATCAGCGGAGATACATGGGATCTCATTTCATACCGCGTGTATGGAGATTGCAAGTACACGGATACCCTCATTAACAATAACGCCGCTTATGCGGATATTGTAGTTTTTGGAGCCGGAACGATATTGATTGTCCCTGATATTGAGTTGAAGACACCATCCGCCCTGCCGCCATGGAAGAGGTGATGTAATTGAATTTATGGGAAACATATGCTAAAAAATTATTTCCCCAGCTGACGACGTCACAAGCTCGGATGGCAAAGGTCATCGTGCTCTACAATCACGAAAATATTTCGCTACAAATTGATAAGTACGCTAAAAGCGTAACCGTCGATGATGTCATGGATGGAGAAGCAGACAGCTTGAACATCACCCTGGAAGACCGATCAGAGTTCTGGAAAGACGGATGGCTGCCAGAACGCGGGGCCATGCTCGACATCGTATTGATTACGTCCCATTGGGTAAATGGGGAAGACCTTCAGAGCCTTCCTATAGGAAAGTTTGAGATTGATGAAATCGAATGCAGCGGCCCGCCAGAAGAGGTGAAAATCAAGGGCGTATCCATCCCGAACAATGCAGAAATCCGCAGCGTAGAACATTCCCAAGCCTGGGAAAAGACAAAGCTATCGGCCATCGCCCAGGACATTGCAGACCGGGCTGGCCTACAGCTCTTTTATGACACCTCGGAAGATCCTGTATTAGACAGAGCCGAGGAAACGGCTCAGACAGACCTGAGCTTTTTATATAAGCTGTGCCAGGATGTAGGATTATGTCTGAAGGTATCCGATGAAAAAATCGTCATCTTTGATGAACAAAAGTATGAAGACCAGGATCCGGTCATGACCATCTTCAAAGGGCATGACTCACTGGAATCCTATTCCATTAAAGCTACGATTCACGAGGTCTATAAATCCTGTCACGTGAAGTACAAGAACAGTAAAAGCGGCGAACTCGTCGAATTCACTTATACCGTGCCGGAGCGGGAAAACCTGCCTGGCATGACACTGGAGGTAAACGAAGAAGTCGCCGATGTTGCCGAGGCCGAAAAGCTGGCAAAGAAAAAACTACGGGAAAAGAACCGGGAAGAAGTACAGGCAACGGTAACGATGGCCGGGAACTTCTACATGCTGGCAGGCAATACAGTTATGCTGGACGGCTTCGGGAAATTCAACGGGAAGTACGTCATCACGAAAGCCAGCCATAACCTGGGCAATGGCTATACCGTACAATGTGACTTGCGGAGGTGTTTGTATGGATACTAAAGCAGTAGCCAACGTGCTGAAGAACATGTTTCGGGTCGGAAAAGTATCATCCCTCAATCCGGAACAGAATACAGCCCGCGTGTACTTTGAAGATCAGAATGGCATGGTATCCTGCGAACTGGCTATTTTGAATCGGGGCAGCAAGGTTGTCAAAGATTACTGGATGCCAGATGTGGGCGAAGACGTGCTTTGCCTTAATCTTCCGAATGATAAAAACAAGACAGTCGGATGGATCCTGGGCAGCTATTTTAGCCAGAAGGACAGCCCGCAAATTGCAGATGATAAAGTGCGGCGCATCGACTATGGGGACGGAAGCTATATTGAGTACGACCGAAAATCACACACCATGAATATCCACTGCGTCGGTGACATCAATATTACCGGGGCTACGATAAATCTGAATTAGGAGGTGATGACAATGCCAGCAGCGGCCAGAAAAGGAGACAGTGAAACCGGAACCTGTGACCTGGGAAAAGGATGTTGTCCTCATACTCGGAACGGGAGCAATGGGACAGTTTCTGCCAATGTAATCATCAATGAACTGGGAGCACATCGCTTGGGAGATACCGGACCATGCAACTGCCCGCATGGCGGTACATTTCAAACTACAGGGTCATCTGGCACTGTCTTCGTAAATGGAAAGGGCGCCGTTCGCATTGGCGATGCGACGACCTGCGAAACATGTGGAAAAGGAGGGCGGCACACGACAGGAAGCCCGAATGTTTTCATTGGAGGATAGTCATGTCATTTCTATCAAACGTAATCCGGGCGCGGCTACAAAAAGCCACCCAACGGATGGAGCAAAACGCAATCAGCATATTGCGCGGGAAATTATCGTCATGGGGCCTGAACATCCCTATCGGGTGCCTGGGGCCTGTTGTCTTCACTGTTTCCAGCTCAGAAGTGAGGACCTTTTCGGACTGGAAGCGGGAAGCCAAGGGAAGGTATGCTACACATAATGTAATGGGCGGGCGGCCTGTATTGGAATTCCTGGGAACCGATTTGCAAACCATTACATTCACCATGCGGCTCAGTGTCTTCCTGGGAGTGAACCCGGCGAATGAAGCGGCGAAACTGCGCCAGCTATGCGAAGAAGGCACATCCATGACGCTCGTCATCGGCAATGAGCCGATAGGGGAAAATAACTGGATCATCGAAAGCATCGGAGAGGAAACCCAGGAATGGGATAACAACGGGAATATACTGACATCGACGTTACAGGTGACCTTGAAAGAATACGTAGGCGATATGATCGTCTTAGGGGAGACTATGATTTGACAATGGAAGGAGACGAAGAGTCGTGAATGTAGTACTGGAAATGGAATTGGATCATGTTGACTTCGCGCCTTCATCCACGGTGGCCGAAATTGCCCAAAACGTACAAACCATTTTGACGACGCCGAAATATACGGTCCCCCTGGACCGGGAACTCGGCATTGATGCCAGCATGCTGGATGCTCCGATTGCCGTAGCCCAGGCACGAATCAGCAGCGAAATCATAGCGGCCGTACATCAATACGAACCCAGGGCATCTGTGACCAAAGTGGCCTTTAAAGGGGATGCCGCTGAAGGAACTATCAGCGCCGTCGTCAGCGTGAAAATTACCGAATAGGAGGCAACTACATGCGACTACAAGATTTACCAGATGTCGAATTCTTAGACACAGATACAGAGACCATTAAAAATAGCATCATCACCATTGCAGAAGGAATTTTAGAAAGGAAATTGGCCAGGGCGGACCCGCTGCGGTTATTCCTCAACTCCTTGGCACTCATCATCATACAGCAAAGGGTTGCGTTTAATCATGCCTTCAAGATGAACCTGTTGGCATACACTGAAGGGGACGTCATGGACCATATAGGGAATTTTATCGGATGCGACCGCATTGAAGCAACGGCAGCCACAACCACTGTCCAGGTGACGCTATCAGCTGTACAGAACCATACCGTCATCGTTCCGGCTGGGACCCGAGTAGCAACCGATGATAATGTTGTATTTTCTATAGAAAAAGACATCGATGTACCTGGAGGCACCCGAACAGCCACAGGACGAGCTCGTTGCCAACAGAAAGGGAATGTTGGCAACGGGTACGACATCAATGCCGTAAAAAATATCGTAGACAATGTCCCTTATGTGGCGGAAATCACCAACATCGCCATGACAGAAGGCGGGGCAGAACGTGAGAGTGATGAAGCCTACCGGGAACGGATCCATGAGGCTCCGGAGAAATTTCCAACGACAGGGCCTACGGGGGCATATGCTTATTATACTAAACAGGCATCTTCTAACATTGCCGATGTAGTAGTAGAAAGCCCAAGCCCCGGGAAAGTTACCGTTTACCCCTTACTAACTAATGGAGAACTACCAGGAGACGAAACACTGGCTCTTATAAAAGAAAAAATTAACGCAGATGATGTACGGCCTTTGACTGACTACGTCACCGTAAGCAAGCCGACGACATTATCTTATACGGTAAATCTTACGTACTACATTAGCAACGAAGATAAAGCTAATCAATTAACCATAAAGCAAAAAGTAGAGCAGGCGGTCAGAGACTATGTTATATGGCAAAAAAGCAAATTAGGACGAGATATCAACAGAACTGAACTTTACTATCGCGTTAGGGCGGCAGGTGCAAAGCGGGTAGAAATAATGTCACCGACTTCTGATACCGTCGTAAGCAGCCATCAAGTAGCCATTGCATCGGCCACGAATGTATTGTACGGAGGACTAGAAGATGAGTAAAAAGCTACCCAGCATAAGTATGCTCGACATTCTGCCACCCAATCTATGCGACGATAAGAACATTGCGGCCGCCGCAAAATCTATAGATGCTATAAATCAGTATAGTACCAGCAAGCTACCAAATGGCGTATTGATATCAAATATTGACCAATTAACAGACAACATATTGAATGTTATGGCCTGGCAATGGCACTTAGAAAATTTTGATGTTAATTGGCCAGAGAAGACCAAAAGGGGTGCTATCAAGCAATCACTAACATGGCATAGAAAAAAAGGAACGAAAGCCGTTGTTCAAAATGTCGTAGATACGCTTATTGTGAAATGCATGGTCGAAGAATGGTATGAATATAATGGAAAACCATACATGTTTCGATTGAAAGGCAGTCTTGACGATATTAAAACCATTGGACACAAGAAGAATAAAATACTTTACGTCATAAACAGCGTAAAAAATGTCCGCTCTTGGCTGGATTATATCGTTTTATTTGCCAGCAATCCGTTTAAACTCAACAGTTGCAAGCGAGACGATTCATACATTCCAGAGGCTCATAAAACGACATGGATAACGGAAATTGTTTTTAAAACAGGACTAAACAAATCATGCGGCACAGTAGAAAGGACAGAAAATAACGTAGTCCGAATCGAACACCACGAAACTATATTTTCAGGAAAAAAGATAAATGAAAAATTTAGACGCATAGTTCTGAACGACAGCCAGTCATATAAAAAGCAGTGGGCTACCACCAAAACTGATCAGAAAAAGGGAAAAATATTTAACACCGGAGGATACTCCCTAAACAATGTTGGAATTACTCGAATAAAGAAAATCGACATTGGATATGACAAGGAGGTCATCGAAAAGCAGTTCACACAGAGAACCACGAACAACGGAGCCATTAAAATTAGCCCTAAAGACCAGACGTTACATATAACACACAGATGGAAAACCTTCGGAACCAATACGATAAACGGGAAAGCCAATATTCGCCTAAACGGCGGGAAGGTCCAGAGATACGAAAAAAGTGAAGTAAAAATAACACGTACGACAATAAAAACATTCGTTGGTGCGCTCACCAACGGGGGGAGGTTGACTAATAATAGTCCTACCACCACCATACGCCGAATGGTCCATACGCCCATTTATAAAGATATTATACAGAAATATGGAGCCACGCTGCTAAATATGACGAATCACACAACAAAAAAAAGAGCAGTTGAAACAACTGTACCTGGTAAAATCATCAAACGCTTTTCACCAACAAAGGGGGTGATTTTGAATAGTCATGCGTTAATGGGATACATTAAAATTTAGAAAGGATAATGAATATGAGTGAAGAGATAGTGAAATTCCAAGGTGATACGACAACTCGTGAGCTTTGGGAAAATGGACCAACTGGGTCGACGGGCTTTTCCAGAGTATTAAGCCCCAACAATCGGAACTTCAGTTTAGTGGCCTTTCAGCAAGCGAAGCCGCTACTGGATTCCGAATTAAACCTGATGCAGCAGATTCAAAATAAGTTAAGGGCCGACATTCTGCGGACGCTTATGTCTTCTGGAATCATTAGCATGGACGTTCAGGCGGGTATTACGGACAAGAAGAACACATTAAGAATTTCCAATGCAATGGCGTGCGTCAATGGCTGGTTACTAACATTGTCAGGAAGTAATCGGAACGATACTTCGTCGGACATTGTTTTTCCAGCTGCACCAAACAGTGGCAGCCGCGAGGACCTTGCATTCGTAGAGTGCTGGTTTGAAGAAGTCGCACCGTCCGGCAGTCCCGAGGATGATGACGAGAATGTTTACCGCTATGGCGGCATCGCATCCGGTACGCTTGCCAATGACTTACAGGACAACGTGGCCGGTGACGAAACGACGCGCCGCATCCAGCTACGCTGGAACATCCGCACCGTCACGGACGTGAATTTCACGACCTATCCTAAAGGCGTCGACAATGGCGCCCGCGTGAAAGCGCGGGCCGGAGCACAGAGCGACACGAACTACACTTTCGCCAGCGTCGGCAATGGCCTGTATCGTGCTGGCGACGGTTCAAGTGCCGCGTGCATGTCACTTAAGTGTGTTGACGGCTACGTCTACGCATTGCCGCTTTTCCGCGTCCATCGCCGCAACCAGACGGCGTATAATGCGACGGACAATAAGGAGGGAGCGCCGGCCTACAGCTCGGGGACGGTAATCCCATCCGGGCTGTATCATGACGTCATCGCTGCTCAGGATGTCACGCCACTCTGGCAGCAGGCACAGCCCTACGGCGGAGGGAATCTGGATGCCCTGGGAGCTGCAATTGCAGACGCAGAAACGCTCGGGCAAGTATGCTGGACGGAGCTTGACAAGTGGAAGAGGCAGAAAATCCAGCAGGGAACTGTCACACTCTACAATAAATTCATCGTGAGTGGCTGCATCGTCGGAGCTGTCCCCGGCACGCGCAACATCCAGATTACACGTACAGGTACGTATGACAAGACAAACTACAGCCAATTCTTCGCAGATGGCCAACTTCGCGCTTTTGACGACATACAGAGCTCCGTTGCAGCTGTGCCAACAAACACGGGGACCACAAGCCAGACCTATTACTCGTATCTGCTCAAAGATGGAGATACCTATAAACCATACGTAGGTACAAGCGTGCCCGACGGAGCCATTCGGCTTTATCGCATTACAGTACCAGCCGGAGACACCGGTGCGAATTTAAACAAGGTCAGCTTTGCCGATGAACGTCGCGTCGAGACAAATTACACGGCGTATTACAATTCCTTACCATTCGCGCTGGTGACGCTCCCAGGATACACGATGCCGGATGCTCCGACCTACGGCGTCGACCTCGAAGTAGAGAGTGCATCCGGTGGCCTGGATACGATCGGCCAGCTCCATGCCGCCGAAAAAGGCAACAACGGCTTCAAAATCGTGTCGAACGGAACGGCAGATAATGTCGTCATCCGCTGGACACTCATCAATCCTGATGCATAAGGAGGTATAGAAATGGTCATTGATAAACTCGACAAAATGGGCGCAGTCTACGCGCCGGTAAAAGTGGCCGACACAAGCATCACGCTCGGCGTTGACGGAAATAGCCTTACCGTCGATGCTGCGGAGCACTGGGGCGCAGAACAGAGTATCGTCGACGTCTACACACGCGGCGCAGGACAGCCGCTTACGCTTGACGCGGCAGATGGTGACAGCGGCATCTATAATGTCGCTACAATCGTCATTCCACCCCAAAAAAGTGGAGTCGTCGAAGCGGGCACACAGGTGAGTGAACAGACAGGCAAAGAAGAGGTGGCTGTAAAAATAGAGACGCTGCCACTCGATATGGAGGCTGTACATGTTACGCTCTGGCCGCTACCTTTTGAAATTACGGCCCCGATGAATCAGGAAGACACAGCTAATGAAACGGCTGAAATGAAGGAGGAAGTATAAATGGAAGTACATGTAGTAGATAGCTATCGCAGAGCTGTAGAAGCGGCAAGCGGAGGGAAAAATACCGTCATTCGTGATAAGAATGGCAATCCATCGGTAATGGTCATCATCCCGAAATTTAAGCTGGAAGATATTGACAGCAGCCTTGGTACGGGTACGCATCCGGCGTTTATCGTTCACGGTAAGGAAGTGCCAGAAATCTACTATCCGAAGTTCCAGAATATCGTCATTGGTGGCTGCGGCGTATCTCAACCAGGCGTGGACCCAACAACAAGTATAAATTTTGACCAAGCTCGTACCTGTGCGCAGGCAAAGGGACCTGGCTGGCATCTCAGCTCAAACGCAGAATGGGCGGCAATTGCTCTTTGGAGCTGGAAAAATGGGACAATGCCGCGCGGTAACAATAACTTTGGATGCGACATTGACGCGCCATATGAACACGGCCGCGAGATGAATCAGGACCAGAATCGTACAGCGCGGGTAGCAACTGGCAGCGGGCCGGCATCGTGGTATCACGACGGCACGCCATTTGGCGTTGCAGATATGAATGGCAATGTTTGGGAGTGGCAGGATGGGATGCGCACGGTCGGCGGGCGTATCTGGGTCGTTGGCGAAGACGGCACGCCGATGAATAACTTTGACACGCAGAACGAGAAGGGGAATAATACCGGCTGGATTGATACCGGCCTTTGCTATAACGATAATAAAATTACTGCCGATAAAGTAGCAACAAATAACTGTAACACAGAATTCGAAAAACTTGCG
>JBNMKW010000030.1:0-27794 GCA_050874545.1 Megasphaera sp.
CCATTTTTGGTCTTTATCGCTAAGATTGAGCGGGGTACCATCTTCCAATTGATATCCTGCTGCACTTGGCGTTCCTTGGTATGTGCCTGTTAGTTTTGGCCACTGAATTCCGATTTCCGGGTCATTCCACGCCATGCCGCCTTCGTCATTGGGATGCCAAAAATCGTTGACTTTATAGCAAAATTCAGCAAATCCGTCAGCGTAGAAATAATCAAAATATCGCGAATCCCTGCCAACATCAACGTAGACAAGGGATAATAAATCATCGGTTTGTCATACACAGGCAACAACTGCTTCGACGTCACCATCGTCAGCGGATACAACCGCGTTCCACTGCCACCTGCTAATATAATTCCTTTCAAAATAGTTCAACTCCTCTTATATTATGTAGTCCCATTATATCATAATGAAATTAATGTATCATATATACGAAACAGCCCTAGTATTTCTATATTAGGGCTGTTTTACTTCATTCGGAATAAAATATATGTATAAAAACTGCCGTTTTTAACCAGTTTTACGTTTCAATCTATCTATTTATCCTTAGAACGTTCTCTGGCAACCGTCTCCAACGCACTGGCAATAACGTCATCCATATCATAATATTTATATTCTGCCAATCGACCGCCAAAAATGACATGTTCTTCTTGCTCTGCCAATGCCGCATATTGTTCATAAAGTGTTTGATTCTTTTCATTATTGACCGGATAATAAGCTTCTTCACCGGGTTTCCAATCTGCCGGATATTCTTTAGTAACATATGTCACGGGCTGTGTGCCAAATTCAAAATGCTTATGTTCAATGCTGCGCGTGTATGGCGTTTCCCGATCCGTATAATTCATGACAGCTACGCCCTGATAATTTTCTTCTTCCAGCCGCTGTGTTTCAAAACGCAGTCCGCGATATTCCAGACGTCCCAGTTTGTAGTCAAAATATTCATCAACAGGCCCCGTATAGACAATAGTCTTGGCAACATCTTCGTATTCGCTGCGAACCTTGTTGTAATCAACGCCAGTCCGTACTTCGATGCCATCGAGCAAAGCGTTGATTAATGCATTGTAGCCACCAATGGGAATACCTTGATACCGGTCATTAAAATAATTGTTGTCGAACGTATAACGTACAGGAAGCCTCTTGATGATAAACGCCGGCAATTCCGTACAACTCCGTCCCCATTGTTTTTCCGTATAGCCCTTGATTAATTTCGTATAGATGTCCGTACCAATTAAGGAAATGGCCTGTTCTTCCAAATTCTTCGGATTCGTAATGCCTGCTTCTTGCCGTTGCTTGGCAATCTTTTCCGCCGCTTCCTTCGGCGTAACCACGCCCCACATCTTGGCAAATGTATTCATGTTAAAGGGAAGATTATATAATTCTCCCTTATAATTAGCTACCGGTGAATTGACATAATTGTTAAATTCCACGAACTGATTCACATACTTCCAAACTTCCGTATTTGACGTATGGAAAATATGCGCCCCATATTTGTGAATGCGGATACCTTCCTTTTCTTCACAATACACGTTGCCGCCTACATGGTCCCGTCGTTCTAAGACTAGACAAGATTTTCCAGCCGCCTTCATTTCATGGGCAAACACTGCTCCAAATAAACCGCTGCCAACAATCAGATAACCATAATGCGTCATAATTAAATCGCTCCTTTAAGGTAGAATTCTTCTTCCCCAAATTTTCCAAAGTAGTACCGTAATCCCCACACAGATTGCAATAATAGGAATAGAACCACCCAACCGATAAAAAATAGAATAAGTATTCAAATGAAAAATATGTACTAAAGACTGCATCACAAACCAGTGTAATATGTATATAGAAAAGGTGTACTTGTCCAAGAAATTAACAAGCCATTCAATACACCTTGGCATCTTTTCCGCGCATTCCTTCACCAACAAAAACACTGCTAATGAATAAAAAACACAAGGAAGATTAGTATATCCCTTGAAGGTATCAATAATTTTTCCCGCCTCCCAAGACAACGTATATGTTCCAAGAATATGTGCTAAAAGGCCAACAAACCCGCACACATAAACAAAATATCGAACACGCCGTGAAAAATCTACATGCGTAATCAAGTAGCCCAATAAAATGTATAAAAGGTATCCACTTACTACATCCATATGAAAAGGAAAGGCTTTATGGGAATGAGAAACATGAAGTATGAAAGGAATCACTGTATTCAAAATCAGTCCACAACAGGTTAGATACATAAATATTTCTTTTTTCTTCTCTTTGGGAATCACTGCGAACAACGGAATACAGAGATACCATACAAAATAAAGGAATAAAGAACCAGTATATCCCGATAATCTTCGTAGTAACAATCAAATTCCACAGTGTAGTAACTGTAATCTTTTCCAAAACTAAGTCTTTTAGAAAAAATACTCGAAAAACAAGAGCAATCAAGCTCCATACCAAAAAGGGAATAACAGTTTTAGTGATTCTTTTCTTAAAATATGTCTTTAGTCCATATCGTTCCGGAAAATCCAGTAAAGTAGCACCTGAAATCATAAAAAATACGGGAACAGCAAAATAAAAGACACACTCGATTATGTTCGCTGTAATCCAGTATCTTGACTGACTAAAATTCCAAAAACAACCGTTTGTATGTAAGACTACTACAGATGCTGCTGAAATAACTTCCAATACCGATAAATAAGCAATTCGCCCTGTCTGTCTGTCTGTCTGTCTGTCTGTCTGTCTGTCAACAGTATAGTTTGGGTTGTTCATTTGTCAAATCCTTTCTATTCTTGACAGCAAAACATTGATGATGTATTGTACTTATCTTCAGCACCTATTTAGTACACACAATAAAATTCCTAACAACTACTTTACGCTTACCATGCTTTTATCGATGAATATAGTGCATATAAATATCAATATTACATTGTATAAAATTGCGGTTCCAAATAAGTCTAAAAAAAATCTTTCATCAATGGATGATAAAAGAAGTGGAAATGAAATAGAAGCATATAAAATAAAGGAAAAAGATGAATGTTTACCATATTTTAAACAATTATAGAAAAAAGTATAAGTTGCCCCCAGAATCCACATGATAGCACTCATGCCAAATATGCCAAAATCCTGGTAATATCGCCACTCAGCCGTATAAACATTGGTATCGATACCATTGAATTTGACAAAGGGAAGAAAAATATCTACTGATGGAACATCCATACCAATTCTTGATAAAATCCGATAAATTCCCAATAGAGTATGAGAACCAACAAAACCATTATCTGTATAAATAGTATGGATTGCTTTATCAAAGGCAGGCAAAGACACACCTGCATAATGTGCTAATATCATCGATACAGTGTGATTTTCATTTGCAATCTTTCCTGTAAAAAAACCCATAAAAAGGAAGAATGCAATAAATAGAATACCAGAAATTGCGAAAAATATTAAAGCATTATACGTGCTTTTTTTTGTATAGTTTTTGCTTTTTTGATACAATAATGTTCCTAATACAAAAATAAAGATTCCGAATGACATCATCGCCATACGCCCCGTAGTAAAAATCATAAAGGGGATATATAGAGTAATAGGTAATACTAACATTAAATCTCTAAATTTAAATTTAGAATAAAAAATATTAAAAAGAAACATATACGAAAAAACACTTGCTAAAACTAACGCTACCACATGTCGATAGTTCATCCAACGGCTTAATGAAACACTTTGATTCTCAATATATGGACGAATTGTTTTGATGATATTTGTATATCCATTAGTATTTCCTAATGAAACAGATAAATTATATAACTCACGAAAACTAAGCGTGGCTAATAAAATTAGTCCCACAAGTACAATAAAAATAATCCATACTTTAGGTTCATACCTATACTCACAAATTAAATTTTTTAACTTGCAGTGTGAAAAACCACACCAGGAGCAAAATACGCTGCCAAAAATGAACATACTAATGGCTAATGTCAACAAAAAATATGAATTTACACTAAAAGGAAGCCCCCATCTATCCATCGTAAAGTATGCCATAAAGGCACTAAACGTCATAGACCCACTCATCAATACTGCCGGTTGCAATATATCATACTGATAAAAAATAAATACACCAACAGTAAAAAGTGCCATCGTTAAAAAGAACAAAAACAAAAAATTAGATCCTATCATTTCTATATTTCCTCATCGCTAAAATCATTACTATTAAAATACCTATGAGAATCCCTAAAAAAGCACCTACACCACTATACTTCACAAAAGATTTTTTCTTGCTCACCGACACTTCCTGTGGTTCCAATGTAAAGTGATCTAATTCTGTAAAATTAGAAATCGGCAATATTGTATCTAATCGACTTTCTACAAAAACAATATAATTATCAAGATATTCTACTCCACACTCTCTCGTATAAGCGATGTCTTTCGGATCATTCGGAGCTAATGTAAAGACACATTGTATAGTACCGGCATTGATATTGTTAATAGTAACATGATTTTGAATCCATTCAATCTTTTCAATTTGAGTGTAGTTTTTCCAATTGGCGTTAAACCGAGAATAATCAAACTTTTCTTCAGTTTTCTGCAAAAATTCATTTACTTCACTATAGCTATTAAAAAAAGTGCTGTAATTAAATTCTGTGCCGCTTATATTAGGCTGTGAATAATCAATTTGTATTGTTTTTTCCGAATGAAATGTCGTCGTTTGAATCATTTGTTGTCCAAAGAAGCATTTATCTACCCCAACAAAAACACCACAAACAATTGTAATAATAATAATAAGCCAAAACTTCTTCTTTAATTCTTCAATAAATATCTTTCCATAATATGCATTCATAAAATTCTCCATCATAATAATTTGATTTTTTTAACTTTCCAAACATAGTAAGAAGTTCCTACTGTGACCACCAGTTCTACTATAATCATAGTAATTGCGGCACCAATACCTTGAAAATATTGAACTAGCGGAATAACCAAAAGCATGTCAAAAATAGCTGCCCCAACTAAAATTCGACTAAAGCTTTTCTGACACCCAATATTCAGCATAATCTGGATACCAAATACATTACTGATGGATATAATAAAAGGTAGAAATGCCATCAATCGTAAAATGAAAACTGATTCTTCATATCCAGAACCAAAAAGTATCCGTATAACAAGTGGGGCAATAATAAGAAGAATACTTCCCCCTAAAAAGGTTCCGCCTGAATAGACTAAAAAAAATTTTTTTATAAAACTTATAGTTTGTTCCATCCCTTCTTTCAGTTTATTACTGACATAAGGATATACTGCCTGATTAAGAGTAAACATAACACCCTTTACACAATCAATCAATTTATTTGCCGTGCCGAAGTATCCAACAACAGTATTATTCGTCAAAGCACCTAAAACAACAGTGTTTGTTGTTGTATAAATGTTAATAGCAATCGTTGAAATAAAAATATGCCAACCATCAATCAAAGTTTGTTTAATTCCCATCCAATTAGGTATTACTAAAACATAGGAAAATTGCTTTTTAATAACAAATAAAGAAAAAAAACCTGCAAGTAAGAGAGTCATTGACTGAAATAAAGCTGCCAGCAGATAATCATCAGGTACTTTCACAAAAGCAAATACTAATACGACCGTAATACTCCTTGCGATAACATTAAAAATGGTAATATAACGCATCTGCTGAATTCCCTGAAAAAACCAAACCGGGAAGACTAAATTTCCCACTACCAATAAGTAGACTGCCCAATACAGTACACTATCAAAATCATATCCCATAACTCTAAACAAGTAAATCATAAGGGCAGAACCTAAAGTAACAACAAGGAAAATCAAAAATTTTCCGGCCATAATATTGGAAAAAATATGACTAATCTGTTCCTTTTTAGAAGCTCTCGCAATATCTCGCGGTCCCGTCAAATTGAATCCATAATCAACTAAAATGATTCCATACTGTACAATGCTCTGCATAAAAACAATAGCACCAAATCGCTCTACGCCTAAAACACGGACTAAATAAGGAAATAATATAAAGTTCAATATATATTCTGCCCCTTTTAAACTGATAAGCGACATAATATTTTCAGCTAGTTTATTAAATTTAAATTTCATGAATTTATCCCTATCAACGATATCTGCCCATCAAATATGCAGTAAATAAAAGATTCATAGCTGCCCGACATGATATATGCTTCATAAAAAAGCCAGCTGGCCATACATTGTGAAGCATATCCTTAAAAAATCTTACAGGATGCAAAAAGTAAGAAGAAGACGTTGGTGAAGCAATCAGTTGAGTATATCCATCAAGCAGAATCTGAAAATCCCCCCACAAGCGTATATCTTCTGTTAAAGGTGTAATGCCAAAATGTTCAAATCCTATTAAAGCATCTGCTTCTTCTATATCTATATATTTTCCTAATCTCTGTTGAAATTGCTGTACAAAATCTAAAGCTCCCTTTTGCAATATTTCTATGTATTGCGCTTCTGTTGTCCCCTTGAATGGAACTTCATATTCATTACTTTCCAAAACAGGTGTTATTCGACTATCAGTTTCTTTATATCCAGAAACAGTGCCATGAGGTGCTGCCAAGATAATTTCCAAAAACATATAACAAAATCTCAACATTGCATTCAACCGAGGATTTCCTAATCCAGAATCTAAATATTTTTTACGATGAGCCGTACTTTCTACAGCAGAATGTAGGTATAAGTAATACGGAGTTACAGCTATATCTGTCTGATTCAGTAATTCGTTTAAAGCAAATTCAATACTACAGCCAGCCCCCATATCAATAATTCCCAAAGTACCAGAAAAATTTTTTTCGTTCATATATCTTTTCAAAAGCAGCAATTGTTCTTCTGAATTGGAACGTAAAAGCGGAGTCAACTGCATAAAGATTGTCTTCGCATCTTTTGCCTGTAACAAATCAGTTAAAGTCATATTTGCTTGCGAATCGATACCCATTTTTTTTAATATAGGTTCATATACATGAGCAGGAATATTAAATCGTTTAAAGACATATTGCCAAGAAAAAGTTTTGTCCCAAGATTTATAATGATTTAAAATTTCCTGAAATGATGAATCAAACTGTAAAATTGGCGTAATAATAGCCTTTCGTGAAATATAAAAATACGTAGTAGCAATATCAGTGTGCATCAAATCAAACGATTTTTTCAAGAGATATCCATCACGAGAAAAGAAAAACAGTTTTTTCAAATTCAACATTTTACATTGCTGAAGCAGCCATTTAGTAAATCCATATAATATAGGGCCAAAAACCTCGAATCCCAATTCATAGGCAAGATTATTTTGTTCCAATAGCTTATTCCCTATAAATAATTCCATGCACTGATATGTAAAGTTCTTATTTGAGTGCTGATAATACCTGCCAAAATTCTTTTCTTCTGGAATAAGGAATGCCTCAATTCCCCACTTTTTAGCTTTTTTATAGTCTGCATTCCTGTCATTTCCAATATGTAAGATTTTTTTTTGATCTAAATATTCATTCTGGATAATTTGTTTATATAAATCACCATTTTCCCATTTGGTCAAACGAACATCGCAAGAAGAATATACCTTAACATAGCCATGATAACCATTTATCTGTAAAATATAGTCTATCTGTTCTGCTGATAAATACATGTCCGATACAATATATACGGATTTATGTTTTTGCAAACAATACTGAAAAACGTAGTATAAAGGCTCATTAGCTATACAAACATCCGCTTCAGCCTCTAATTCCATCTTTTTCAAGATATTAGCAGCAGCTACATCCATATCTAAAAATTCATAAATTTCATCGAGATTTACTTCTCTGTACGTACATTTTTCTCTTGCTGTTTTTTCAGCCATTATACGCTTATTGGAAAAATCACTTTTAGTAAAAAATTTTTTATCATATAAATTTTCTACCAGTCTAAAAACGTCTTTTCCTTTTGGCACTGTACGTTTAATTAATGTATCAAAAACATCAAAAAAGATAATTTCATGTTCATCAATCTTATGCTGTATCGTTTCAGTATCCATTATCATCCCTAATTTCTTATGTTAAGTAAAAATCCTGCACTTTCTGTGCCACAATTTCTATATCATAACCGGCTAACTTTACCTGAGCTGCCGCTTTCTCACGATTCACAGCATGAGTAGCAGCAATCTTTTTCGCCCAATCTTTACTAGAATCTAATAGTGATATAAAATTTGCCAATTCTGTCAAGCCAACTTCCCGCGTAATAGTATCCGAAAAGAAACAAGGTAATCCTGCCGCTTGTGCTTCTATTCCAACTACAGGTAATCCTTCAAATCTGGAAGGCAAAATAAAGCAATCCATCGCTTGCATCAACAGCGGTACATCGTTACGCATACCTAAAAATTTTACATATTCCGTTAAGTCATAATTTTCTACTTTTTGTTTTGCATTTTCATAATACGACATATCCCCTACGGCGTCTCCAATCAGAAGTAAGACCGCTTTAGGATTTATTTTATGAATTTCGTTAAATACATCGATTAAAAAGCCATGATTTTTCTGATACGTAAATCTGCCAACGTGGCCAATTACAAATTTATCTTCAATATTTAATGACTTCCGTATGTTACTGCGAATTTCTGGATTAAAGCGAAACTTACTGCAGTCAATCGCATTAGGGATGACCGTAAAAGGTGTATTTTCCCCAAACATCCACTTACCGGCTAGTTGTGAACAAGCAAAATAGTTGGTAGCTCCCCATTTCAATAAGTAACGATTCATCTTCATGATAACTTTTTTGGCAAAGCCGATTTTTTGTTCAAAACCAGAATTATGAGAATGCATAATTCTCATAGGAATACCGAAAAAACGAGCTATGAAAATCGGAAAAACATAAGTAATGCTATTCGAATTCAAAACAATCGTCTTATAATTCTTAGCAATGCGATGTAGCAAAATAATCCACTGCCAATAATGACGTATCGGGTTTGAATGACGAGACCGAACCCCATAAATATGGTTACCGGCTTGTAAAATTTTGTTTTTGAAAACAATCTCATCTTCGCTGGTAATATTAACAAAATCATAAGCCACTTTATTTTTATCCAGGTAATCAAATTGCTGCATTAAATAGGTTTCCAAACCACCAATATTTTTTGTCATACCAATCTGTAATACTCGAATGGGTTGATTTTTAATCACTTGATTCACCTCTTTAATGTTGCAAAAATAAACGGGCAATGCATCCGAACAAAACTAATTCCATAAATCAGTCCACGAAACAATACTGCATGTTTTGAACGAAAAATCGAAATCATGATTTTTTGTTTAGCACTGATATCTACAAAATGAACGGACTGATAAATAGTGAATAACTCACTACTGCGAATGGCTTTAATAAACATATTAACAGGCTCGTTATTCGCCACCTTACGCTGTACAGCAGAATATACAAAGCGGGTATACAGCCAGAAAATATTATTCATTGTCTGAACATCGATATTTTCTATAGACGGAAAACTTTGCAGAAATTCTCTAATTTTCATCATATGCAGGTCATAATATTCATCATTATTTTTTGTCGATAAGCTGAAACTATTCAGTCGTTTCGCATAATGGTAACCGCAATAGGAGCTACACTGCAACCGTTGCACATACTTAAAATAGCGGATGTTAAAATCAAAATCTTCATTAACTCGATATTGGTCATTAAATAGAAGACCCTTATCTAAAATAATCGACGTGCGATATATCGTGTTCCACAGGTAACCAAAGAGCGGGATTAGTTCCATGCAAACCATCTGTTGCCGAATAGTATCAGGAGTGTCAAAAACCTGCTCAGCTAAGGAGCAATTTTTTGAATAAGCCTTTTCCCCATCTGCATTGAAATATTCTTCAAAACAGCCAAATTTCACACAATCTGTCTGAGCATCTTTTACGTAGGAATACGCAACAACCAATAAGTCTGATTCAATAGTATCATCACTGTCGATAAAAGTAAGATATTGTCCCTGTATGTGCTTCAATGCAAGGTTTCGGGCTGCCGCAGCACCACTATTTTTCTTTGTCTGCAACAGTTTTATGCGACTATCTTTTTTAGCCAGCTTCTGACAAATAGAATAACTGCCATCAGAGGAACAATCATCGACAAGTAGCAGTTCAAAGTTCTCATATGACTGCTGCAACACTGATTTCACAGCCACTTCCACATATTTTTCAGAATTATACACCGGCATGATAATACTGAAAAAGGGCTCTTGATTTTCCATAAAATACATTCTCCTAAAAAATGCTTACCCTATAATTTAACAACTTACACACTCTCATATTTTACTGATACATAAGGGATTAGACTCTTGTATAAGTACCATATGTAAGAAATATTTTTCTAGCGTCCAAAAATCTTCCGTTTTAAGAAAGCCCCGCCCTTTTTAATCCAATCCTGTTTTTCCATAAAGGAAACATTCTGTTCGGCGTAGTCGATGTGGTTGTGTTCGAGCCAGACGTCGAGAAGAAGTTCACTGACAAAGCCGTAGATACGGGATTCATAGATATCCCAATCCGTGATGTCGACGCGCTTTTCGATTTCAAATAAGATATCAAAAAGCCACTGCATGTAGGCATCATAGATGTCGCGGCGCATGACAAACATGTTGAACATATGCGCCCATGTCCGGTTCATAACGGTTTCAAAGGATAGTACGTATTCGGGACATCGTTCTTTAATGATTACTTCTGCTAAGTCCAGTCCTTCACGGTGATGGGCATGGTTATAATGAGAGCGGTTTGTTTCGATATAGTATTTCCGCTTATCCGGAACGATGACGGGATGCTTAGCTAAGAGAATCTGCCATTCTTTTTCCGTAAGAATCTGTTTCTTCTTTGCTCCAATATCCCGCACTTCTTTACGCGTAAAATAGCGACGATAATGGACAAGACCGATGTAATCGGCATCTAGATTCTTCCAAGCCCAATATAAACCGGTAAGTTCACAAAAGTTGGGATTTTTACTGCTGATATTGTCGCCTGTATTATCCGGCGTATAGCCGATAGAATTTTTCCCTTCCGCCCCGACGTGAATGGGAAGATATACAGCATCTGTCGGCATCCAGTATGGTTTGTGTGCTGCAATTAGGATTTTTATAGACATATTTTCAACTTCTTCTTTCGCATAAATTATAATTAGGTGCCGCTTTTAGTTTCAAAGCTCAACATATTCCTGTAATTCTGCATATTTCTCATTATTTCGAATATAGGATCGTTTAAAAGCAGCAAATGCCGCGCTTCGTTTTAATCGAACGACAACTCTGCGCTTGTTGATCGCTATTTTGTTATTTTCATATCGCTGCAATTCATTAAAAAAGATATTCATCTCTTTACGTAACGCTTTGGTGCAATACGCTGCGGCAACCACTCGCATACCCGTATTTTGCAAATTAAACGTTTCATTAATCAATTCTGCCGTTATCTGAGATGTTACTTCATCGTCTAAGGCATTTACGTCCACTTCATTGTTTACATATTGGCAGGAAATATGTTTTTCTGAATCTTCCTGGCAACAGTTAATGATGTTTCCATCATATTTTTGTTGATTTTTTATACTGTTACAGTGACTGCAACTCCAAAAGAGATTGTTCCAATCAAATTTCAAATCGATATTTCCCTTATGATGTTTTAAATGCTCAATTTGTGAATCTTGCAATCCTTTTAATTCACAAATTGAGTATTTATCATGAAAATCTGTTTTAAGTTGTCTTACAACATCTTCTCCGCGATAGGAGCCGATTGTTCCTTTTGCTTTTTCAACAGCCAATGACGCAGGTACAGTTGGGGATTTATCACATCTTACCATCACACATACTCCTTCTGTGATAATTCCAATTTGAGCTTTTTATAATCAGCCATAAAATCACCTTTACTGCGATTGTAAATTTGCTGTTGTTTCAGCCATTCTTGTTCTTCTTGGATGAGTGCCGGTAAAGACGCTATTAAATCCAACGGACTTTTAGCATCTGTTTCTGCTTGAGCCAGTTTAACATCCATATTATTCGGTTCCAAGGCTGCCGCTTGTGCCAAATACTCTTTCTTTTTCCGTTTTGTTGTTGCTTTATCTGCCATTTCCAAATAATCGTACACATCCATCGAGGTTATCGCATCTGCATCCGGAATGGTTTCATTATGCTGCATAAAAAATTCATCCATCAGACGCTGCAGTTCTTCATCATCATTGGGCCCCTGCGGTGCTTTTTCGCCAAAACCTGATAAAATTCTTGAATTGCTTTTGCTGTCATGCGTGACATCATGCTCACCTCTATATGGTAATATCTCTGATACGTTATATTTTCTAATTTCTATTACTGAATAACTTACATCACCGATTCTACTTGTATTATACCATAGACCGCTCTAATACGCGCCCTTATGTTTCACGACAACCGCAATGGTTCGCCAAATCAGGACGATGTCAAACCAGACGTTCCAGTTGCGTACATACCAGGTATCCATTTGGACGCGTTCGTCATATGTGGTATCACTGCGGCCGCTGGTCTGCCACATGCCGGTAACGCCGGGGCGGACCATATAGAAATCTTCGATGTATTTGCCATAGCGTGGAACTTCGTCTTGGATAATCGGCCGGGGGCCTACGAGACTCATTTCACCTTTGAGTACGTTGAAGAGCTGCGGCAGTTCATCCAGACTGGTTTTGCGCAAAAACGCACCGCTTTTGGTAATGCGCGGGTCGTGTTTGAGTTTAAATTCTTTTTCCCATTCTGCTCTAGCTTCCGGATCATGGTCTAATAATTCTTTCAGTTTCACGTCGGCATCGACACACATACTGCGGAATTTATAGCAGTTAAATTCTTTGCCATGACGGCCTACGCGGCGATGCTTGAAAATAATCGGACCGGGAGAATCTTTGTATATCCACACAGCGATACCAATAAGCAGCGGTGAAAGGCAAACAAGTCCAATTACCGTGCTGACAATGTCAAATACACGCTTAATAATTCGATTATATCGTATAGCTAGGTTGTTTTTGAAGCTAAAAGCGACAACATGCCCATCAATCAAACATTTCATGTCAATCGTCGCCAAAGGCAACGTCCCCATATCTGGAATAAACGATATTTTCTTGACTAAGGGCTGCAGACGGTAGACGATGTTTTGTACTTCATCTGTGTTTAGTCCCGGTGCAATGACCATGACATACTGCACGCCCGTTTCTTTGATGACTCGTTCGGCATCCTGAAACCCGCCTAGCCACGGCATGCAGTCCAAAACTTTCTGTTCCGGTCGATTGTCTTCCAAACAGCCAATAAAATCGTAGCCAAGTCCCGCATCCTGCTGGAGATAATCTACAAGCAAAGCCGTTGTTTTTCCTGCTCCCATCACAAGAACAGGAACCTGCAGCGTTTGAATATTTCCCAATACTTTTTTGACGATAAATCGCCCGATGACTAACAACATAAAAGCACTGATGCCCAATAAACCGACAAATAAACGTGACGTAGACGCTGCCGTATGAACTACGTATATAATAAAAATCAACGCAGCAATAGCATAGATACTGACCTTACATATTTCAGACATGACTTGCCAAAACTGCATACGTCGCGTATACAACGAATGTACCTGCATAAAGCCAAGATATACCACTGGCACGATAACGTGAAAACTCAACCACGAGAGATGATATGGACTGGTTGATATGATACCATTGCGTATATGCAGAGAAAGCCATTCCGCTGCCAATATAGCTACGTAATCTATCATGACGAGTACGCAAGGCAAAATCGTTGTACTGTATTTATTTTTTATAGAAATCGGTGTATCTACCTTTTGCTTAATGGGCATAGTACTGCTTCTCCTTTCTCCTGGTTGTTACATCATTATACCGTACTCGAGAATTCTTGTCTATAAACAGCTGCTGCAGGATGACTTACTGTTTTGGTAATGTATATCACTGTTGAAAGCATCTATTAATTTACAGTATACATTCCATTTTCTTCATGGATTTTCATCGTTTTTTCTTTTTTTTGAATTTTCATACTCTGTAATGTATGAAAATTTATCAATACATTCCTACAAAAGTGTCCAGTGCTTTTGGCAAAAAAGCAACTGCTGCATGGAACTCGCACCATTGCAGCGGTTGTCTTTTTATTTTCGTATATTGCATGTTTTTAAAAACGCAGCATCGATTTTAAGAAGTTTTGTGTCCGTTCATTTTGCGGATGTTCAAATATTTGCTGTGGCGTGCCTTCTTCTTGAATAATGCCGTCAGCCATGAAAATGACCCGATCGGATACTTCTTTGGCAAATGCCATTTCGTGAGTGACGATAATCATGGTCATATCTGCGTCTGCCAGCTGCTTAATGGTCCGTAGTACTTCACCTGTCAATTCCGGGTCGAGAGCGGATGTCGGTTCATCAAAAAGCATGATGTCCGGTTTCATAGCCAAGGCTCTGGCAATGGCCACACGCTGCTGCTGGCCGCCGGAAAGACGGGATGGATATTCATCTCGTTTATCCCACAGGCCTACTTTTTCCAGCAGTTCTTTGGCTGTCGGCATGATTTCGTCTGTTTTCATGCCTTTGACAATACGCGGTGCTTCCAAAATATTATCTAGGACAGTCATATGCGGAAACAAGTTAAAATGCTGAAAACACATGCCCATGCGACGGCAAATAGCGCGTACTTTGGCAGGTGACGCATAGACGGATTTACTGCTGCCTGCAGGCTGGCTGGTCATCGTTTCACCGCCGACGATAATCGAACCGCCGTCGATGGTTTCCAACTGGCAAAGACAACGCAAAAATGTACTTTTACCGCTGCCGGACGGGCCGATGATGGAAATGACTTCTCCTTCTTCTACATGAAGCGTAACATCTTTGAGCACTTCCAAACTGCCGAATTTTTTTCTAATTTGATTCATTTCAATAAAGCTCATGGTCTGTCTTCCTCCTTATTCATCGTATACGGCATAGCGTTTTTCTAAATAGCTGAATACCTTCGTCAAAATAAAGGTAAAGAAGAGATAGAACACGGCGGCTACAATAAAGGCTGTCGTATCAAAATCACGCTGTACGATAGAACGAGTAATACGAAGGATATCATTCATTGCCAAGATGTACACCAAAGACGTATCTTTGAGCAAGTTGATCGTTTCGTTGGCAACCGGCGGCAATACGCGTTTGACAACCTGCGGCAGAATAATGCGGCGCATGGTCTGTACATAAGTCATGCCAAGAACTTTGGCACCTTCATATTGGCCGCGGTCGATAGATTGAATGCCGCCGCGGAAAATTTCTGCAAAATATGCCGCATAGTTAAGGACAAAGGCAATAATCGCTGCCGGAAAATCCGGCAGTTTCAGTCCTTCAATGATAAAAGGCAAACCATAGTAAATAAACAAAATCTGCAGCATAAGCGGCGTACCGCGCATGATATAGATATAGGCACCCATACATTTGCGCAGCGGCATAATTTTGGAAATACGGCCTACAGACATGAGTATGCCCAGCGGCAGGCTCAATACAATCGTAATCAAAAATATTTTCAGTGTAATTTGCAGGCCTACGGCAACGGCAGGCACAATGTTTAATAAATACTCCATGATAACTCCTAACCTAATGTACTTGTATAAAAAGACAGACAAAGGGGGCTGTCGCACCAAAGCGATAAGCCCCTCTCACATGCAGTTTTTTCTTCAAACTTCAAACAGTACTTGCAACAACGTGTGAAGAAGAAGGATAGGCATGACGCATGCGGCAGCCTTCTTACTGCATTACTGTACTTTAATCGTAATATCTTCGTTAAACCATTTTTGTGACAGTTGAGTCATTGTGCCATCAGCACTCATATCTTTCAAGACGCCGTTGAGTTTTTCCTGCAGCAGTGTATCTTCTTTTCGCATGCCGATACCATACTGTTCATCCCCCATTTTATCGTCAATGACTTTAAACTTCCCTGGCTTCTTGCTCATGTAGTAACGGCCTACGACGCTGTCCACCAGCAAGCCGTCTGTCCTGCCAACTTCCAAATCCATAAAAGCGGCTACGAAATCACCGTATTTTTTGACATCCTGCAGGGAATTTTTGAAATTCACTTGTTTGTCCAATGCTTCTACAGAGCTGCTGCCTTCCTGCGTACCAACGACTTTTCCTGCCAGCCCCGCTCTATCCGTAATCGGCGAATCAGCGCGAACAACCAAAATTTGGGCGTTGTTCAAATACGGTTTGGAAAATGCGATTTGTTTGCCCCGGTCTTCCGTAATTGTAAGTCCGTTCCACAGCATATCTACCTGTTTGCTCTTGAGAGCTGCTTCTTTGCTGTCCCAGTCAATCGGCTTGAATTCTACAGGGATGCCCAGACGTTTACCTGCTTCTTTGGCCAAATCAATATCAAACCCTACGAGTTCGCCGTTATCATCGCGGAACCCCATAGGCGGGAAATTATCATCCAAGCCAATGACGATTTTGTCTGGTAATTTTTGTTCTGCTTGTTTTTCCTGTCCGCCGCAGCCAGCCAGCATAGCAACCGCTGCTACTGTCATCGTACCTACAGCAATCATTTTTTTTATGTTCATGGTAATGTCCTCCTCGTCTACGAAAAGATACTACATGGAAATATCAATGCCAAACCATTTTTCAGATATCTTAGTCGAAGTACCGTCATCATGCATTTCCTGCAGTACTTTGTCAAGCTTGGCCTTTAATTCCGCATCATCTTTCCGCATGCCGACACCGCTGGGGATATCCGGATACCCGACATCAATGATACGAAAATCTGCTTTGTTTTTGTTCATGAAATACGCTGCCGTAGTTTTAGCTACAACGACTGCATCGACACGGCCTACTTCCAAGTCCATGAAAGATGTCACGTTGTCGGAATACTGTTTCAATTCCTGGAAGGAATCCCGCAGTTCCGGTTCAGCGTTAATTGCTTCCAGCCCTGTACTTCCCTGCTGTGTACCGACAATCTTACCGGCTAAATCCGCCTTGCCTTGAATCGGGGAATCACTGCGGACCAGCAAAATCTGCGGGCCATTTTCATACGGACGGGAGAAAAGTATTTGTTTTTCTCGTTCCGGCGTAATCGACAAGCCGTTCCAGATGGCATCTATTTTTTTACTTTTTAATTCTGTTTCTTTGCTGTCCCAATCAATCGGTTTGAATTCGACTTCCATTCCCAAGCGTTTGGAAGCTTCTTTTGCCATATCGATATCAAACCCTACGAGTTCGCCGCTTTCATCATGAAAGCCAAAGGGCGGAAAATTGTCATCCAAACCAATGACTATTTTATTTCGCTGTGCATTGCCAGTATCTTCACTTTTCTTTTCATTGCCGCATCCTGCTGCCAGACAAACCGTCATAACTGCCGCTACCCCTGCGACGGCATATCGTTTCCATTCCATATGTATCGCCCCTTATTCGTGATGTCATGTGAATACATTCATCATTTTACTTTATTTCGTTAAAATATTGAAGTGTTTTTACTATACAAAATTGCCATGTTATACATTAAATTTTCTCATATTCTTCGTAATACAGTATTATACGCCGTATTCCTGGCTTTTTTATAAACTAGTTGCTGCCGTTTGCCGTACCATGTGCTGCAGCCGTTCATCCATCCATACCATTATTCATGGTCTTCATCCCTTTCTTGTTCTTCTTTGATTTTGTCTATAATCTGCTGCTTATTTTTCTTGGATAAAAATTGCAGCCGCACGGGAAGGACGGCTATGCCGCCTTCTACAGCTTTACCCAGCTCAATTTCCTGCCAATTATCCGCAATCAAAAAGATAGTTTTGTACGGCAGATAGACTAGATTGCGTTCTTCATGAAATTGTTCATCATAATAATCCCGCAAGGATGCACACTGCCGCCGCACGATGATACCCTTCGTTGCGACATAACACATCGTGTCTTTTTGGCGATGCATACGCCAAAGGCAGAAAAAAAGCACGACAATATTATCCAGTCGTTCTATCATCGTTGTTTCATTGAGCATCAGCCAAAAAAAGTACATGCCAACTGCCATAAACAGCAGCTGTATAAATACAGAATACCATTTGGAGTTTTCATATTCTTTTTCTATGGTTCCACAAGCAGGAAACCGTTTCATTACGTCTTCTCGAGTCATAAGTCATTCCTTTCCAGCTATCTAACAGCCTGCGATACAGAATAACAAAAAGCGAGGAACGCCTTGGCGCTCCCCGCTTGCTTGTCTTTTAGCGAGATTTTTTGCTGGTCTTCGGTGCCGTCTTAATGACAACGTTGCGTCCCTCTTTGACGACCTGCAGAGAAATATCTCCTACGCCGTCTTTAAAATACGCCATCTTGATATCCAATAAGATAGAGCCGACTTTTTCCTGCAAATCATCTGTAAAAAACTGTTTACGGAAATCGGATGCACTTTGCTTTTTAGATGGTTTCGCTGCTACGCGGCGTGTCTGCGCCTGCGGTTCATCATCCCAATCAGCCGTTTCAAAGGTAATATCTTCTTTTACGCCTTTAAACATATCTTCTAATGAGCGATTTTTAGGAATCTTATGTTTTGCCATATATGTTCACCTTATTTCTTTTGATTGTCCATTTTATCTGCCGCTTCACGCATACTGTTGAGGGTTATCTTGGAAAAGTCTTCCGGCGTATTATACGTTGCTATCTTCGAAAATCCTTTTTTCAGGCGTCCCCGATATGCAGCAATTACTTTATCGTCACGATTCATTTCAGCAATGAATATTTCCTGACCGTCAATGCCGATAAGGCGGAATTTACCGCTTGGCGAAATTTCACGCCAGCTGCTTGTCGCGCCGTCAAACATATAAACAACACCCGTGCGCAGATTGTCATAGAAGAACGTGTCCGAATCATAGAACACGGCAATGCGGCCAATGTTTTCAGCCTGTACTCTGATTCGCCGCGTGTCGTAGTTGGCATCGGTACGATAAATGCGGTATTTGTTTTTGTCTACTTCCAATTTCATATAGACGACATTGGTCGCTGTCGAATACGCCACATCGACGATTTTGCTGTCCCGCGGCGCGTCTTCAATTGGCGTATCCAATTCTCTGTCCGGATAAATAGGATTGTACTGGGCAATGTATACACCATAGCGGCCTGTTTTTTCATCACGGCCATGTGTCGCAAAAATAGCTAAGTTGCGATCCGGAAGCCATTCAAAAAAAGATACTTTACGTCCGTGGAGACTAATTCGCTGCGGTTCTCCTTTTTTTCCGGCTTCGTAAATCGATACTTTATCATCGACAATCGTCGCCATAAAACGTTTATCATACGAGTAGTATGTCTGACCGTTGGGTTCTGCGCCAAATCCCATGGATTCCTGCTGGTTCGTTCCTCCAATATGAAAATCCGAGGCAGGCGCAAACAGCACCTGGTCTAAATACAGGTAAACACCGGCTTGGATAAGGATGCCCAAGGCAAAGGCAAAAATAAATTTTTTAGCTTTCATGCGTACCTCCTATTTGACAATAAATGCCGTCGGAATCATGCGTTCCCCTAATAAATCCGCCGGTTTGTTGACGACCTTGCCGTTGAGGTACAATGTAGAGCTAGAGCCGCCATCTAAATTAGCCGCAATATCAGCGCCTTCTTCATAGAGAATATTCTGCAGGTCACGCAGTGTCGCCCCCACAGAATAGCCAGGCTGACGGCCATCAATAACCAAAAACAATACCGTGCCGTCCTTGCGCTGGCCAATCGCCGTGCGGGGACCGACTCCCCAGCCGCCGTCACCGGATGTAATCATTTTTTTTCCGTTAACAATCAGCGCCGGGCCAAAGGAAATGCCTTCCCGGATGCCCATACTGCTAAGTTCACCCTTGCTGTAATTGCCGGCCACGAGGTTGCCTTCCTTGTTAAAACCAACAAATTCATTCACTTCATCATCTGTTGAATCCTGCCCCAGCAGGAATTTGCCGTCATGCAGAATAAACCCATACGGCTGACGGCCTGTGCCTGTACCATTGGCATCATAAAAGCCGCCGGCATTAATTGCCGCTACAGCACCGTTTCGCGTGGCAATGCCGCTGGTCGTATCGCCTTTTTCATCCATGTTTTCTGCTGTTGCGACTTGTACGCGCTTCGGATCCGGAATTTCCAGCAGGAACCCTTTGAAACGACTGGAATTGATTTCCTTTAAATTCAGCGACGTATCCGTTCTTGCCTTAAATTTAAATAGTTCTTGCTTCGGCGCCGTGCTGATACCTCCCAAAATCTTGTCGATTTCATCCTGTGAAAAGAGCCATGTAATATACTGCGGATGCCGACTCTTGAGGATAGCACCTACCACAGTCCGCTTAATATTGTCAAAGGGTCCAAAAAGAACCACAAAGGGAGATGTTATGCCAAAAAACAAGAGAAGTATAATAAAAAATTTTCCAATTTCCTTGAAGTGTTTCTTCATAGTTACCTCAAAATGAAAAGATTTAACGCATTACCGCTGTTCATACTGCGGCGTGGTAACGCGCTGTTTGAAATTGCCTATATCGACAGCATTGCCAATCCAAATCCGCTTGACGGCATAGGGATTGTCGCCTTGTTTAGCCCAGCCAGGATCCATCGTAAACGCCAGTTTGACATGATACTTTTTGACAGCTTCTTCGACCGCTTTATTTTCGCTGCCATACGGATAACAGAAATATTCAGAGGATATGCCCAGTTGTTTCTGTAAAGCTTCCTGACTTAATTTGACTTCATTTTCCAGTGCTTGTCCCTGCATGTCAACCATGCGTTCATGCTTATAGCTATGCGACTGGATATCGATGCCGGCTTCTTTCATTTCTTTAATTTGCTGCCATGTCAAGCGGGTTCCCTGGTCTGCATCATAGGTGGGAATGAATACCGTGCAAACAAATCCGTATTCCTTCATAACCGGCATGACAATGGAATACGTATCCGGATAACCGTCATCAAAGGTCAAGACGACAGGTTTTACCGGGATCGCTTTTCCCTGTGTCATGTATTCATACAGCTGCTGCATCGTAATCGGATGAAACCCGTTATCTTTAAGGAATTTCATCTGTTCCCGGAAATGAGATTCCAACAAGACTGCATCGTTATTAGGCACATCTCCTATCATATGATACATCAGTACAGGAACACCTTGTTTAGGTACAGCCATTTCTACTTGTTCCTGCTGTTTTGCTGCTGTTTTAGCGTTTTCTTCACTGCTCGGCGTACTGCCGCAGCCAGCTAAAAGGGAACAGCATATCAAGGCCATGGCGGCCAGTTTCCAAATACGCAAGACGTAAAGCCCCTTTCTTTTGGAATCGTATTTCTTTCGTGCTATATATCGCGAGTTTTGACAATAGGCAAGCCTTCATACTGTCCGTCCAAAAACAGCCGAATATACCGCTCTGCATCATCACGAACAGCTTTATCTGCTTCAACAGAATGGAAGCTGACATTCGGCGTCAGCAAAAATTCCGGCCGGGCAATCATTTTCAACAGCATCGGACTGGGATGTTCCATAGATAAGACATCCAAAGCCGCACTGCGAATATGACCGTCATCAACAGCATGGTACAGCGCCGCTTCATCAGCCAAGCCGCCGCGGCAGCAATTGACAAACATGGAGCCCTGCTTCATCTGTTCAAATTGTTCGTCCTGAAAAATATACTGCGTCGTTTCGTTGAGCGGCATATGCAATGATACGACATCACTCGTCTGGAGCAATTTATCAAAATCAACAGGACGCACCCGATGTTCCATCATGACTTTTTCGCTGACAAACGGATCATATGCCTGCACTTTACAGCCAAAGACCTGCATGCGTGCTGCTACGGCACGACCAACATGTCCAAAACCGACAAGCCCAATCAGATTACTGCTGACACGATGAATCGGCCACTGTACGGCACCATATTCCCAGCGACTGTTGCTGCGGATGTCGCTTTGATATTCCGGCAGCTGCCGAATTAACGCCAAAATCATCGCACTCGTATGGTCTGCAATATCATCTACACAATACGACGTATTGTTGATAACCATAATGCCATGCTGATTGGCAGCTTCTAAATCCACATTATCCGAACGAGTAGACAAAATAACAATCAGTTTCAAATCATTCAGCCGTTCTAGTAGTGAACCCGTAATTTTTTCAGATTTACAAATAATGATGTCCGCATCTTCCAAGCGGTCTGCCATCGTTTCTTCGTCTGCAGCCGAGCAGTATGCAACGCGTGCTATATCACGCAGCCGCTCTCCAAAATCATCCTCATCTTGACGACCTGTCAAAACACTTATGTGATACATATCACAGCCCCTTTTCTTTACAAATACAACTATATCTTTTCTATGTTTTATCTCTTATATACAGATACATCTAATTATATAACACCTTTTCGTCAATACGCAAGTATATCAGTTTGCATTTGAGGAAATGCCTCAAAAAATATCCGCTGCTGTCATGCAAATAAGACGGCCCTATACAACGTATACTGTCATTCACTTTTTTTTGAAACGAGTCAAAAAACAGCCTGCGTATGTACCTGTAAACGATACACAAAAAAAGGAGCTGCAAACAAACCAAACATGGTGAGTCCATGTTTCACAGCCCCTTGTACTATTTATTTTTTCAAACTTCAAATAAAAAGCTAAAAGCATGTAAGAGAAAAGCAGGGATGCATGACGGTCAAAAACACTGTGTTGCCTTTCCCGTTGCGCTTTAGCCCATATGATGCTGCCGGCTTTTTTCAGAAAGGACTTCCACAACTGTGACAAGAATCATAATGCCCCATAGCAGCGCGCCGGCTTCCGGCCATTTGTATTGATTCATAGCAAGTATCAGCGAAGTACCAATACCGCCGGCACCGACAAGCCCCAGCACCGCCGCATCCCGCAGATTGATATCCAGTCGATACAAGATGGCTGCCGTATACGGTCCCCGTAGTTGCGGCAATACAGCATACCGGACAGCGGCAGCCAGCGGCATGCCCATAGCTCGATATGCTAAAAAAGGGCGCATATCCATATTATCAATGGCAATGAGAAATCGTTTGGCAAGCAGTCCTATACTACAAACTGCAAGCGTCATGACACCGGCAAACGGTCCCGGCCCGGTAACGCGAATCCACATCAATCCATAAACAAAAACCGGAATCGTACGAATCAACAACAACACCGTACGCGAAGCCAAGGCAATCGGCCGCGGCATCAAGCGAAAACTTGCTGTAAAGGAAAACCATGCCGCAATTATTACGCCGCCCAGCGTTCCCAAAAATGCAATGCACAACGTTTCATACATCAAATACGGTACATCGTCATGAGCCAAGGAAAATAGCATCACACTGTCCGGATGCACAAGCCCGCCGACAATCGCTGCAGCCGCATACCATCCTGTCTGCTGTATAGACCATGGCAGTGTCACCAGCGAAGAAACAAGCAATACGAGGACAAATACTATGCCGGCACGTTTCGCAGCAAGCGGGATATAGGATTGCTGCGTCAAAACATGCCGCAGCCATTCACTCAGGCTTTCTGCCGCAATGACAACAAGAAACAGCAAAAATATAATCATGCCGACTTGGCTGTACTGCCGCCATGCCAGCTGTTCATTTAAAAGCAACCCGATGCCGCCGGCGCCAACATATCCCAAAATAGCCGCATGACGAACATTGGCTTCCAACATATACAAGACATTGGTCAAATATCCCGGCAGTACCGCCGGCAATACAGTCCGCACAAAGGCTTTCCAAAGGCCGCATCCTGTCACTTCCAACGCCTTAGCAGCCTGTAAATTCATATTTTCCATATCTTCATAGCCCATGCGGGTAAGAACAGCTGTTGTATATACAGTCAGCGCAACAGTTCCGGCCAGCGTTCCCAGCCCGATAAGAAACGTGCAAAACAACGCCAAAATCAATGCAGGGATGGTACGAATCAAATGAACAATGGCTTTAAACGGAATACGCAGCCAAGGCAGCCGATTGATGTAGCTGTTGGCGCAAACTGCACCAATAAGCCCCAGGCAGGCCCCCAATATCGTCCCGGCAAACGACATTTGAATCGTTGCCCATAATGGCTGCAGTACCACAGCAGCATACTCCCAAGCCGGCGGTATCATTTGGCCGGCAATATCAAAAAAGCGGCCTCCCCGCTTTCCTAAAACGATTAGCGATACATGCGTCGTCATACCAGATACAATCAGCATGCCTAAAAAAGCTGCCCACAAAAGTCCCGCCTTTTGCTTACGATTCATAGGATGCACCTCCGTACACAGCGGCAAAATCAGCCGACTGCCAGGTATCTGCTGCTGCATCTCGTACAATACGCCCCCGACTAATGCCAATAATTCGCTGGGAAAACTGGCACGCTTGTTCTACACTGTGACTATTCATCACAACCGTCAACCCCTTTTCCTGCTGCAGCGTCTGCAGCAGTGCCAAAATCTGCTGTGCCGTCCAAGGGTCCAAAGCGCCAGCTGGTTCATCGGCCAATAAAACGGCCGCATCCTGCATCAACGCTCTCGCAATCGCTACACGCTGCTTCTGTCCGCCGCTGAGATGAGCAGCCAATTCCTGGGCCTTACTTTCTAAGCCAACGCGCTGCAGGCAGGTCATCGCTTTATCCCGGCAGGATTTTGGGAAACGTCCTGTCACAACACGCCAAAACGGCAGTACTGCCAAGGCACCGTTTATCACATTCTGCAGTACCGTCGCTTCTTCTACTAAACAGAAGTCCTGAAAAATCATGCCTATTTTTTGCTGCACCTTTCGCCGCTTCACACCGCGCAACGTGTCAAACCGTCTGCCGTTCACCCATATTTCACCGGCTGATGGCTGCACCATACCATTAAAGAGACGCAGCAGCGTCGTTTTTCCGGCACCGCTGGGGCCAATAACGGAAAGGAATTGCCCTTTAGGTACCGTCAGGGAAATATCATGTAACACTATATTTTCTTTTTTATATTGCTGGCATACATGTTTAGCTTCTAATATATACATTATTATTTTAATTCTTTCTGTACAGCTCGTTCACCATCATAGTCTTCGCTTTTGGCCCAATCATATCCTTTATGGCCTAATGTTTTTAATACTTTCAAGCCTTCTTCAGTTTTGCCAATTTCAATCAATGATTCACCAAGTGCCTTGCGGAACCCTTCATTCTGCATAACCTGGGACGTCTTGCTGATGCTGACCGTATCATTATAGATTTTGCCAGTAACACCAATCACGCCGGTCTGCGACCAAATATCACCGGTGCCGCCGAAAATCGACTGCCATTTATCAGCCATATGCGCCCGAATATGGGAATATGCTACGAGCACATCCACTTGACCGGAAGCCAGACGCGCTGTCGATGTCGTATATGAATCCGACTGCACGACATGAGACAAGTCAGAAATCTTTTTGCCGTAATGTTCTTTCAAATACAGCGACGGATACAAATATCCCGATGCAGAAGCCGGACTCATGACAGCCCAAGTAAGGGCATTGAGTTCTTCCCACGTCGGTTGTTGACCATTTTTTACCTTTTGCAGTATTGCTTGTCCTTTGGGACTCGGACCTACAACAATCGCCGAACGATAATAGGTTACCAGATTATTTGTAAAGGCCTCTTTAGACCCATCATTCCAAACTGCCAAATCATCGGTATCCTTGTCTAAGCCCTGGCGCAATGCCGTCAGCAATACATCGATATCCTGATCATACGTAACATACGTAGCTCCCGAAATAAAACCCATATCGGCACTGCCGGAACTTAATGCTTCCCCAACAGCTCCATACGACGTACCGACATTCATCGTTATCTTGTCAATGGTATAGCCCTTTTCTTTCATTTTATCCTGAATCATTTTTCCCAACGGTTCCGTTGCCGTTTTCATCGTATCGGCATCTTGATACGGGGAAATAGCAATTTTCAATTCCTTGACGTGCTTACTGTCCGTCTGTCCACTATTACCGCATCCAGCAAGCATCAAACAAGCCGTCACTCCGACTGCTGCCAACATTTTCCACATTTTCATTTCGAACCACTCCGTTCTTATTCATTATGTACAAAAAAAAGAAGAGCTTCACAGCCCTTCTCCATATACCAGCAAACCGTCGCAAAGGGCATAGAAATACCACTCCACGGTCGATACTCCAGCATCCTCTCAGCCCGTCTCACGGACTCCCTCGCACGTTAGTTGTTAATATGATTTATAAATCAAACCATATGACAAGACCAGGGAGCTCCCCCAAGCCTCACAATTAAACCTCTTTTAGTATATACACACGAAAATTGACTGTCAATGAAATGTACAAGAAATATAAAAAAAAGAAAAAGGACGGAACATTCATGGATGAGCAAAACCTTTGAAAACCGCTTGTTTACTAGGGTTTTGAACATCTTTGAACATTCCGTCCAACTTCTTCTATGCAATGGCGGAAAGGGTACAACGATTGCTTAATAGAGCCATTTTACAGGCATTGAAATAAGAAAGTGCGCAAAAAGTGCGCAAATTACATTTTTATGGTATCCCTGCTATTGCCCGGTTATGCTAGCCGGGCTTTTATTTTACAAGAAATTTATATATGAAAAAGCCTTGTAAGTTGTGACCTTACAGGGCTTTTTGGATAGTAATTGATTATTTCGTTTCTACATATATTATACGCATATTCACAGTAATAGTCAACAAAATAAAAGTTTGGAAACAACAAGGATAGATTTTTTTGCTAGCAAGCAATTATCTGACATGATATACTGTATTCGTTGCCCTTCCCAAACTGGTAACGGTTAGGGGGTGTAGTAATTGAGTATTTTCGTTTCTTTTATTTTGTCTATCATGGCAAGTGTAATAGCGTATTACATTTGCAAGTGGCTAGATAGGCAGTAAGGGCAATAATTTAATAGCCCCACAAACAGAAGCCTTGTAAGTTGTGACCTTACAGGGCTTTTTGTGTATCTAAATCAGAAGTAAAATAGATTCCCTTTTTATGGTCTTTGAAATCTCTTGTTACTTGGTCGGTTACCTGGTCGGTTACTTGGTCGGTTACTTGGTCGGTTACTTGGTCGGTTTGCTTAACGTAGAGTTAAACAGTTCTAAACCAATACTTTTCTATTCGCGGTATGGCGTGATATACTTTTTTTGCCACAGCCTCACCAGCTAAACCGGCAGGGGAGGGGGTTTTGCAGATGACTATATTCTATTTTCTTATTTCGCTGTTTATTAGCGTACTGGGTAGTATTCTTGGTACACTGATTTTGCAGTTGTTAGAACGGTAAAAGCGGCCGTTATTGTGGCAACTAACAACGTAGTGTGGTTTAACCAGCCACACAAAAACGCCCACATAGTAACCAGCTATGAGGGCGTTTTTATTTTGTCTTGAATAAGACTATATTCTATTTCTAGACAAAGTATATCACGCAATTATGCGGCTGTAAATGCTAAAAAACTTTATACACACCTTTGCAGTGTTTTTCATACTGTAAAACAGCCTATAATGACCCCTAAATGTAAGTCTTTGCAGTTTTTGGGGGATTGGTTACACATTCATTTTGCAACCTTTTGCGTACCACACAGGAACGCAAACTAATACGCAAAGTGATACGCTACCCGATACACAAGCCGATACACAAGCCGATACACAAGCCGATACCATACCTAGACTAGACAAGACTAGACTAGACAACCCGTCTCTAACGTGCGCGCGCAAATAAAAAAGGGTGCATAACGCACACCAAAAACCGCAACTATGGAAGCGGAAAAGTTGCATATGGTGTTAGCATATAAATAGGACAAGTCAAACTGAGGTTTCTAAGGTGATACAATAGAATAAACTAAGGAGGCCTCAGTATGGCAAAGTTCAATAAAGAATTCAAAATCAATGCTGTCCAATATTATCATGATCATCGAGA
>JBNMKW010000031.1:0-26393 GCA_050874545.1 Megasphaera sp.
AGCTTTGTGCCGTTGCTCCATTTGTTTACGTAGGACACGTCATAACCGACAATATCTGCCAATGAAATAAATTTAGCTTGGGTAAAGGTAATCAGCCGTTTCAATGTTGAAGCGTAACCGTCTGAAATCATGGTGCAATCCTCCTATATAGTCAATTTATAGTACAACGAAATACTCAAGATTATGGGAGTATTCGGAATAAACAAACAAGTTATAAATAAAAAATATCATCATAATTATACCATAGGCCATATAGACAGGCAAAAAGGAATTCATGATTTAAGGACAAAAATTCCATGGACTAATTCTTGTGCTAAAAAATGCAAAACAGTCCTGTTTTGTTCCATCACAAGACTTTGTATACTTAAATCACAAAGTCAAGCAGCCCCATATGGGGATTTGACGAAATCATTGGTATATTATTTTAAGGAGGGTTATGTAACATGGCTTACAATAACATTGAATTTACAAAAGAAGACGGCATTGGTATTTTGACGATTAATCGTCCAAAAGCACTCAACGCTTTGAATACGGAAACGGTTGTAGAATTGAACGACTGCGTTGGCAAAATCGAAAATGATGCTGAAGTAAAAGTTCTTATCGTAACAGGCGGCGGTGCTAAATCCTTCGTTGCTGGTGCAGATATTGTTGAAATGTCCACGAAAAACGCTGTAGAAGGCCGTCATTTCGGTAAAATTGCACAGGATACATTTACACGCATTGAAAATCTTCCGCAGCCAGTTATCGCTGCAGTAAATGGCTATGCTCTCGGCGGCGGCTGCGAACTCGCCTGCGCTTGCGATTTCCGTTATGCATCTGACAATGCTAAATTTGGTCAACCGGAAGTTGGTCTCGGCATTACACCGGGCTTTGGCGGTACACAGCGTCTCCCCCGTGTCGTTGGTCGCGGCTATGGCAAAGAATTGATTTACACAGCCAGCATGATTGACGCTCAAGAAGCATATCGTATTGGCCTCGTTAATAAAGTTGTTCCGCAGGATCAGCTTATGGAAGAAGCTAAAAAAACAGCTAAGAAAATTGCTTCCAATGCGAAAATTGCTGTACAGCTCGCAAAATCCGCTATTAACCGCGGCATTAACTGCGATGTTATTACAGGTATTGCATACGAAGACGAAGTATTCGGTCTCTGCTTTGCTACAGAAGACCAAAAAGAAGGCATGGCTGCATTCGTTGAAAAACGTAAAGCTAACTTCACAGATAAATAAGTTTTTTTGGGCCGGCTCGTTTGCCTGATGAGATGAGTAAAGGCGTCATTTGTATGGCGCCTTTCTTAATAAAAAATACTATGCATTAAGAAATATTTTTAGGAGGAATACTCTAATGGATTTTAAATTAACTGAAATGCAGCAAGACATTGCTAATTTGGCAAAAGACTTTGCAACTAAAAAATTAGCTCCGACTGTTAAAGAACGTGACGAAAAAGAAGTTTTTGACCGCTCCATCCTCGACGAAATGGGCAGCCTTGGTCTTCTCGGTATTCCTTGGGAAGAAGAAAACGGCGGTGTTGGCGCTGATTTCTTAAGCTTAGCTGTTGCTTGCGAAGAAGTAGCTAAAGTAGATCCTTCCATCGCTTTGAGCTTTGAAGTACATACGATGCTCTGCTCTTGGCCTATTTGGAAATTCGGTACAGCTGAACAGAAACAGAAATTCTTGAAACCGTTGGCAGAAGGCACAAAACTCGGTGCATTCGGTCTTACAGAACCAAACGCCGGCACAGATGCTTTGAATGGCTCTACAACGGCTGTTAAAGAAGGCGACTACTACATCCTCAACGGCTCCAAAGTATTCAATACTAATGGCGGTGAAGCAGACGTAACAGTTGTCTTTGCAGCTACAGATAAATCCAAAGGTGCAAAAGGCATGAGCGCATTCATCCTTGAAAAAGGCATGGAAGGCTTTACATATGGCAAAGAAGAAATCAAAATGGGTATTCGCGCTTCCGTACAGCGTGAACTCGTATTCCAGAACGTAAAAGTTCCGGCTGCTAACCTCCTCGGTAAAGAAGGCGAAGGCTTCAAAATTGCTATGATGACATTGGACGGCGGCCGTGTTGGCGTTGGCGCACAGGCTCTCGGCATTGCAGAAGGTGCTTACAACGAAGCTGTTAAATACGCAAAAGAACGTGTACAGTTCGGCAAACCGATCGCAACGAAACAAGCTATTGCTTTCATGCTTGCTGACATGAAACTCAAAATTGAAACGGCTCGTTTGGCTGTATACAAAGCTGCTTGGAAAATGGGTCAGCCTGATGTTAAATCTTATTCCATGGATGCGTCTATTGCTAAAAAATATGCTTCTGATATTGCAATGGAAGTTACTACAGATGCTGTACAAGTATTCGGCGGCTACGGCTTCACTCGTGAATATCCGGTAGAACGCTACATGCGCGATGCTAAGATCACTCAGATTTACGAAGGTACTAACCAGGTACAGCAGATGATTATCTCTGGCTCTATCCTCAGATAATAACTTTGTTACCTCCTTAAAAGGTAAATATATATTTGTAGTTACAAGTTAAACATGTTGCTCAAAGAAAATCCCGACTGCAATTGGACACTGCAGTCGGGATTTTCTTGTGTTATATCTGTAGGAAAATTACTGAAATACTCGCCAAAGTCCAATGATTAAGAAGAGTGCGACAATGCAAAAACTAATCACGCGGGTTTTGGAAAAGATTTTGGGATCGTTTTGTATATTTTTTGGCGGTGGCGGCGGCGGTATGATTTGTTTGGTGCCGCAGATGGGACAAACGAGTACGCCGTCCCGCAGTTCGGTGCCGCAAGTTGGGCAAATCATGATATCATCTCCTAGCAGGCTGTTCTAATGTACTTCCATCATAGGAAGATTTATGCTGTCTGTCAAGATTGCATAACAATGTTGCCTATTGATATAGATGAAGAAGACAGTTTTTTATAAAAAATGATTGTGTAAAATGTAAAAATATCATAAAATAAACAATTAGAGTTTACATATCCTATTCGCAAAGAGATGGAGAAAGGAGCTAGTGAAAAAAAGTATATGAAAAAATTAGGATTGAGTACGCAGATACTCATTGGACTGCTGTTGGGGGCACTCGTTGGCTACTTGTTCCCTGATTTTGGGGATAAACTCAAACCCATTGGTGATGCGTTTTTGCGTATGATTAAAATGATTGTCGTGCCGTTGATTTTTAGTACTCTAGTCATGGGAATCGCCGGAACGGGTGATTTTAAAAAGTTGGGACGACTGGGGGGTAAGGCAATTATATGGTTTGAATTTGCGACGACGATTGCGTTGGCGATTGGCTTGATTTTTATGAATTTAGCTCAGCCAGGCGTTGGTGTCACGTTGACTGCTTCGTCAGCCGGAGCAGCCGATGTAGCCAACGCGAGCCAGCATAGTGTTGATTTGGTACAGTATGCGGTTCATATTGTGCCGACGAATATTGTCGATGCAGCAGCTCGTCAGGATATGTTGCAAATTATTTTCTTTGCTTGCTTTTTTGGCGTCGGCGTAGCACATATTGGCGAATCGGGGAAGAAGATTGTGGATCTTTGCCATAGTGTAGCTGAAGCGATGTTTAAAGTGACAGGCTATGTCATGCATGTTGCGCCCATTGGCGTATTTGCGATGATTGCCTACACCGTAGGCAGTTACGGCATTGCGATGTTGATTCCATTAGGCAAACTGATTGCGTCCGTTGCGGCAGCGACGATCTTGTTTGTCTGTGTTATTGCCCTGATTGCCAGCTTGCTGACACGCATTAACTTTTTCCATGTTTTAAAAGCCATCAAAGATATTTTGTTTTTGGCTTTTTCTACGGCGAGTAGCGAAGCGGCGCTGCCGTTGGCAATGGAACGTCTTTCTCAGTTAGGTATCAGAAAAAATATTGTCACGTTTGTTATGCCGACGGGTTATTCGTTCAATTTGGATGGATCGACGTTGTACAGTTCAGCCGGTATTTTGTTTATTGCCCAACTGTATGGCATTGATATGTCTATTGAACAGCAGATTCTCGTCATGCTGACGTTAATGCTTTCTACCAAAGGGATTGCCGGCGTGCCCGGTGCAGGCATTATTGTCGTAGCGGCAACGGCTGCGGCGTTTAACTTACCTACGGACGGCGTAGCCATCCTGCTGGGAATTGACAGACTGCTAGATATGATTCGTACGGTCTGCAATGTTTGCGGCAATTGTATGGCAACTGTTGTGGTAGCCCGCTGGGAAGGGGAACTTCCTAAAGAAAAATTTAATGCGGCATATAAGAGCTTGATGAGCGGCAAACAACTACAAGATGATTTTTAGCTAATACATGCAGGAATTCAGTGTTGAAACTGGGTTCCTGTTTTTTTATATATCTGATATAATAAATAATATAAAAAAGTGATTCGAAAGGATTTTCCTGACGAAAAACTTGATAGAACAGCCGTCGTACTTGTTTGCAAAGAGTATATCTGCGCAACTAAGGCGAAAGCACATACGGAAATAGTAGGTGAGCTCTGTGCTTTTGCATAGAGCTTTTTATTATAGAAAAAACGAAGAGGAGACCATGTATGGAAACAAGATTAGCGGTTATCGGTATTGTCATAGGCAAACGAGAAGCGGCGGCTAAACTCAACGAACTGCTTCATGAATATGGACAGTATATTATCGGACGGATGGGCGTCCCGTATAACAATAAAGCGGTCAGCGTGATCAGCATTATTATCGACGCACCGCAGGATGCGATCAACGCATTGACAGGAAAGCTGGGCATGCTTTCGGATGTGAGCGCCAAGACGACATATCCGCCGCTGCCGCAATAGGAGGATGTTATGTTAAAACTTGCAATTTACGGCAAAGGCGGTATTGGCAAATCGACAATGACGAGTAATTTAGCAGCGGCCTTTGCGTATTTGGGAAAACGGGTCATCCAAATAGGCTGTGACCCGAAAGCGGATTCGACGTTTAATCTGCTGGGCGGAAATCCTGTCGAACCGGTTATGAATTATCTGCGTGAGCATGATGAAGACCCGCAGCGGATAGAGGATATTTCCCGCATTGGCTACGGCGGCGTTCTTTGTATTGAAACGGGCGGACCGACGCCGGGACTTGGCTGTGCTGGCCGCGGTATTATTGCTACGTTTGCGCTGCTGGAAGATTTGGGATTGTTTGAAACGTATCAGCCTGATGTCGTGCTGTATGATGTATTGGGTGATGTCGTTTGCGGCGGTTTTGCGGCGCCGATTCGGGAAGGATATGCCGAAGAAGTGCTGATTGTTACATCTGGTGAAAAAATGGCATTGTATGCAGCGAATAATATTTACACAGCCGTACAGAACTTTGCAGATCGGAGCTATGCGACCGTGCGGGGTATTCTCTTTAACCGTCGCAATATTCCTGATGAAGAAGTGAAAGTACTGGATTTTGCCAAAAAAAATCATCTTCCCATTGTTGGTGATATTCCGCGAAGTGACGCGATTAATCAATTTGAAGAAGAAGGAAAGACCGTCATCGAGGGTAATCCGGAATTGCCGATTAGCCGGACGTTTTTGCAGTTGGCGGCTTCTTTACTTCAGGATAGGAAAACGATATGACACACGAAAAGAAAGCGTATTCTATTACCATTAGTCAGTTGCTGGAGTTGGGGCGTGAAAATATTCCGGCAGAGCTTATTTCTTCGACCCATTTGATTTATAATTCACCAGCGGCGTTGGCGTTTAATTCGCCGGGTGCGCAGGGATTTGGCGTCAAGCGGGCTGGCTTGGCGATTCCCGGCTCAGTAATGCTGCTGGTCGGCCCAGGATGCTGCGGCCGCAATACGACCATCCTCAGTGAAATGGGTGGCTACAGTGACCGCTTTTTCTTTTACATTATGGATGAAACGGATATTGTCACGGGGCGGCATTTGCGGAAAATTCCACAGGCTGTAGAAGAAATCGTGGCTTCCCTGCCGAAGGTACCGTCTGTCGTCATGATTTGCATGACCTGTGCAGATGCGCTTTTGGGGACAGATATGGAACGCGTCTGCCGTAAGGCAGAAGCTAAAGTAGGCCTGCCTGTTGTTCCCTGCTATATGTACGCGCTGACGCGAGAAGGACGTAAACCGCCAATGGTAGACGTCCGGCGTGCCGTGTATTCACTCTTGAAAAGACAGAAACGACATAAACGAACCGTCAATTTGCTGGGGTATTTTGCGCCGCTGCAGGAAGACTGCGAATTATATGATATTTTGCATCAAATAGGTATTACCACAATCAATGAAATATCTCGTTGTCAGACATTTGCAGCATACCAGGATATGGCAAAAGCGAATTTCAACATGATTCTCAATCCGGAATCTCGACTGGCAGCCCAGCATATGGAAAAGAATTTAGGTATACCGAGCATTGAGCTGACGCGGCTGTATCAGGTCGGACAGATTCATACGCAATATCAGGCATTGGGACAAGTGCTGCAGACGACAGTAGATGATTCACGCTGGTATGAAACGGCAAAAGAAACAGTGGCGTATATGAAAGCGCAGTACAGCGGTACGACCGTAGCCATTGGGGAAATGCAGAATGGCAATGCATTTGAAATGGCGTTGGCACTGACGCGGTACGGGTTCTGCGTTCGAGAACTATATGCTAATCTGGCAGGTGATGATTTTGCCTACCTTCGCCATCTGCAGGAACTTAGCCCGGATACCCGCGTGTATTCAAATTTGTCGCCGTCTATGTTGTATTACGACGGCAGCCAGCATCCTGTGGATGTAACGATTGGCAAGGATGCGGCGTACTATCATGATGACAGTGCTCATGTTTTTTGGGATGAAGAAATACAACCGTTTGGATATGCTGGTGTGCTGGCACTGCTGCGAAAACTGGATGCGGCATTGAAAGGAAGGAACAGCTGATGAAGGGATTATGGAAATATATATCGCCGTTTGCCCCGGACCAATCGGGGGCGGCAGCTGTCCTCTACGGTTTGGGCGGTATTGTGGTTATTTGTGATGCCGGAGGTTGTGCCGGCAATATTTGCGGTTTTGATGAACCGCGTTGGTTCAGCGGCAAAAAAAGCGCTGTATTTAGTGCTGGTCTGAGAGATATGGATGCTATATTGGGGCGAGATGACAGGCTCATTGCGAAACTTTGCGATGCCGCGCAGACTATCGACGCTTCTTTTGCTGCCATCGTCGGTACGCCAGTACCTTCTGTCATTGGTACGGATTATCGGGCATTGCAGCGAATGGCAGAAAAAAAACTGGACATACCCATACTGCCGATCGATACGACAGGAATGGAATTATATGATAAAGGCATTGAAAAAGCATACCTGGCTTTACTGCGGCAGTTTACCCAAACGAATGATGTACCGGAAAAAGATACGGTCGGCGTGCTGGGGGCAGTGCCGTTGGATTTGATGCATGCGGACGGTACGGAAGCAGTTTGTCAAGAATTGGTGGAAGACGGCTGGCAGCAGATTTTGCTTTATGATGATTTGGATGATTTCATTCATGCGGGCAAGGCCGATATGAATATTGTCGTGTCGCCGGCAGGGCTAAAAGCCGCGCAGTATTTGCAAAAAAACATAGGCACGCCATATGAACAGCGGTATTTTGGTTTGTCCCGCGTTGTGCCGGATAATTCAGTGTTTGCCGGAAAAAATGTTCTTATCGTCCATCAGCAAACAGCAGCCCATGCCATGCGTGCGCTGGCTGAAGAAGCCGGGGCAGCGTATGTCACGACAGCGACCTGGTTTATGACGGCACCAACGGATCCGGATGAGAGCGATATATCCTTGCGGGAAGAAGATGAGTTTCGCAGTCTAGCCGACAACAACGACTTTGACATTATCTTGGGAGATGCTTATTTCCAAAAAGCACTGCCTCATTTTCAAGGGATGTACATAGATTTTCCTCATTTTGCCGTATCCGGGAGGAGATAACTGATGAAAACGGAAGTCATTCGGATTTTTGGTATTGTCCAGGGCGTTGGTTTTCGGCCATTTGTCAGCCGGACGGCTAAGACCTGTCACATATATGGCAGTGTGTGCAATAAAGGTTCGTACGTCGAAGTAATTGCTCAAGGAGAGGAAGCGGCACGGCAGCAGTTTCGTCGAGATTTGATTGCTAAAGCTCCAGATCGTTCCAGCATTCTCAACGTAGCGACAGCGATAGAAGACAGAAAGCCGTATACGGATTTTACGATTATTGAGAGTGCCAGGGAAAATGGTACTGTATTTGTTTCGCCGGATATTGCCATTTGTGAAGAATGCAAACAGGAATTATTTGATAAGACCAACCGTCGGTATCTGCATCCGTTCATTAACTGTACGGCATGCGGACCGAGATTGACGATTCTCGATGCCATGCCGTATGACCGAGAACGGACGAGCATGGGGGAATTTCCCATGTGTGATGCCTGTCGTGAAGAATATACCCATCCGGAAACACGGCGGTATGACGCGCAGCCCGTTTGCTGTAATGAATGCGGCCCAGAGGTATATCTTTTGGGAAGAACCGAACGGTGCAAAGCGGCGATTTACAAGGCTAGAGATGTAATTTGCTGCGGCGGGATTATTGCCGTGAAGGGTATCGGAGGCTTTCACCTTTGCTGTGATGCGGCCAATGATGACGCTGTGCAGCGGCTGCGCCGACTGAAACATCGTCCCGTCAAGCCGTTTGCCATTATGATGAAAAACTTGGATATAGCCAAGCGGGAATGTATCGTTTCTCCTGAACAGGCAGCATTGCTGGATGGGCATGAAAAGCCAATTATTTTGCTGCGCAAGCGGGCGCAGATGTCGCTGTCTTCCTATATTGCGCCGGATAATCCCAATGTAGGAGTCATGCTGCCCTATACGCCGCTTCATTTGCTGCTGTTTACGTATGACGATGAGTTGGTTATGCCGGACGCACTGGTCATGACCAGTGCGAATGCATCCGGCGCGCCGATTTGCCGTACTGATGAAGATGTAAAAACAGAAGTGCTGGGAATGTGTGATATTGTTTTGTCACATGACCGCAACATTAGACTGCGTGCTGATGATTCGGTCATGAATTTTTATGACGGCAAACCCTATATGATACGGCGTTCCCGCGGCTATGCGCCGCTGCCTTTCTTTGTTGGTAAAGAGACAGGCAGTCAGGTTTTGGCTATCGGTGGTGAACTAAAGAATACATTCTGCATTGGCAAAGACAATCTGTATTATTTGTCCCCGTATATTGGTGACATGGCAGATATACGAACCGTCACGGCACTACGTGAGTCCGTGACCCGCATGGAAACGCTGCTGGAAGCGACACCATCTGTCGTGGCCTGTGACAGTCATCCCAGATACAATACGACCATAACGGCCCATGAACTAGGACTTCCCGTCATAGAAGTACAGCACCATTATGCGCATATTTTATCTTGTATGGCAGAAAATGACTGTATAGATAAAACCGTTATAGGTGTATCGTTGGATGGCACTGGCTATGGAACGGATAGAACGATTTGGGGCGGTGAAATACTGCTGTGCAATATACACGGTTTTCAGCGCTGCGGCTCGATTGCACCGTTTTGGCAGCGCGGCGGCGATGTGTCATCCAAAGAAGGATGGCGTATTGCTGTCAGCATGATTGCGCAATTAATTAAAGAACCGGCTGATATAGCGGCTATTGTTCAGCAGTTGCAGCTTTGTGATGATGCTAATTTGCAGGCACAGATGTTTATGGCTGCCAATCAGATTAACAGTGTCCGTTCTACTAGTACCGGAAGGCTCTTTGATGCCGTGAGCGCAATGTTGGGGCTGTGTAGGGTGTCTACATTTGAAGGAGAGGGCGCCATGAAATTGCAATTTGCTGCAGAACGGGGCAAAGATATGGTCAAGGGACGGTCACTGAATATAGAAACAGGTTTGGTACAGGACGAACGTTATATACTGCCTACGGATCGATTAGTGCGGGAGATGCTGCAGCGGCGCCTGCAGGGAGAAAATGTATCTTTACTGGCATATCAATTTCATGAGGCGTTGGCAAAGATGCTGGTGCAGGTCTGCGAACAGGTGAGAAAAAAAACGCACTGCCGAACTGCGGCTCTCAGCGGCGGCGTATTTCAAAATACTTTGCTGCTGCGTTTATGTGATGATATGCTGCAAGAACGGGGATTTACAGTAGTGAAACATAGTTTAGTACCGCCAAATGACGGCGGCATTGCGTTAGGACAGGCTGTATATGCCATGTACAACAAAGGAGGAATTTGATATGTGCGTAGGATTACCGGCACGAGTAGTAACGATAAAAAACGGTATGGCTTTAGTAGATGCGTCAGGAGCTAAGCGGGAAGTATCTGCTGAACTGATGGATCATTTGGATCCCGGTGATTATGTCATGGTGCATGCCGGCATGGCTATCGCTAAAATAACGGATGACGATACAGCAGAAACGGACGACATCTTGGAGGATTTGTGATGGAAATGAAGAAAAAACGAACAGCGCTGGAAATTATTCGGCAGTATGATGGGCCGCCCATTCGTATTATGGAAGTTTGCGGTACCCATACGCATGAAATTTTCCGCTTGGGTATCCGTCAGATTCTGCCGCCGCAAGTAGAACTAATTTCCGGTCCAGGGTGTCCTGTCTGTGTGACACCGGTTGATTTTATTGATGAAGCGATTTGGCTTGCCCTTCATAAAGGTGTGACGATTTGTACCTTTGGTGATTTAGTTCGCGTTCCTGGCTCAGAGATGAGTTTGGCTGGCGCACGCAGTCAGGGCGCTCATATAGAAGTCGTTTATGCGCCGCTGGATGCCTTGACATATGCGAAAGAACATCGTGACGAAGACGTTGTTTTTTTATCTGTCGGTTTTGAAACAACGACGCCGGCAAGTTGTTTGGCTGTAAAAAAAGCAAAGGAAGAAGATGTTGTGAACTTTTCTGTTTTGACAGCCAATAAAACGATGCCCCAGGCCTATAAAGCGCTGCAGGGCAGTGCCGATGTGTTTTTATATCCTGGCCATGTAGAAGCTGTCGTAGGGACCAAACACTGCGAAGCATTGGTGCAGAAAGGTATATCCGGCGTAGTAGCCGGCTTTACGGCAAAAGAGCTGCTGACAGCACTGGCTGTCATTATGGTGAAATTTCCGCAAGGGAAACCGTTTTTTAAAAACTGTTATCCTCGCGTCGTCACGAAAGAAGGAAGCGTAGCAGGGCAACAGCTAATGGCAGACGTAATGGAACCGTGCGACTCGCAGTGGCGCGGCTTGGGCATCATACGGCAGTCCGGCCTGCAGCTGCAGAGCGCGTACGCGGCGTATGATGCCCGCAAAAAGTATGATATTCCTTGCATGCATGGACATGCTAATCCAGCCTGCCGCTGCGGCGACGTGCTGCAGGGAAAATGCCGACCGTCAGACTGCCCTGTATTTGGCAAGGGCTGTACGCCGGAACATCCTGTAGGAGCCTGCATGGTATCTCATGAAGGTGCCTGCTCAGCATATTATCAATATGGAGGAATTTTACATGAATGATGTAGTAACACTGGCGCATGGTGCCGGCGGCAGACAGACTGCCGAATTAATTGATACGGTATTTAAAACACATTTTGCCAATCCCCAGTTTACAGGTGATGATGCGGCAGTTCTGCCTTTTGGCGATACTCGTTTAGCATTTACGACAGATGGCTTCATTGTGTCGCCGCCAGAATTTCCCGGAGGCAATATTGGCAAGCTGAGTATTTGCGGTACCGTGAATGACTTGGCTTGTATGGGAGCACAGCCCCTGTATTTGTCTTGTGCGTTTGTTATTGAAGAAGGATTTCCGCTGGCAAAAGTAGAAGAATATGCGGCGGCTATGGAAAAAACAGCGGCTGAAGCCGGCGTACGTATTGTAGCTGGTGATACAAAAGTTGCCGGTAAAGGCCAGGTAGATCATCTATTTATTACTACGACGGGCATTGGCCGTATTATGGATGGTGTGCATACATCGGGAACACAGGCAAAGCCGGGTGATGCGGTCATTGTGACGGGGGATATTGGCAGACATGGCTGTACGATTTTGCTGGCACGCAACGAATTTGGTATTGATGCCAATGTAACCAGTGACTGCGCCCCTTTATGGGGAACGGTTCAGTCTATGCTGAACACGACTAAAGACATTCATGTTATTCGCGATGCTACGCGCGGCGGCGTAGGAACGGTGCTGTATGAAATTGCTGGACAGAGTCATGTAGGTATTCGTTTAAACAGCCAGGCTATTCCTGTAGCCCCTTCTGTTCGCGGCGTATGCGGTATGCTGGGACTGGAACCACTGTATTTAGCGTGCGAAGGCCGCTTAGTCGTTTTTGCACCGAAAGATAAGGCTCAAGCTATTGTCGATACACTGCGTAAAGGCCCGTATTCTCAGCAGGCAGCCATTATTGGTGAAGTGACGGCAGAACAACCGGGACGTGTTGTCGTGCAGACTGAAATTGGCGCGGAAACCTTACTGCCGCCTCCAGGCGGCGAATTGCTGCCGCGTATTTGCTAATCCATTACTAGGAAGAAAGGTGGGATTGTGATGATAAAAATAGCAGTGTATGGGAAAGGCGGCATTGGCAAATCGACGACGGTTTCCAATATGGCTGCGGCTTTGGCAGAGAAGGGGTTGCAGGTCATGCAGATTGGCTGTGACCCAAAGGCTGATTCGACAGTCAGTCTGCGCGGCGGCAAGCTAATGCAAACAGTGCTTGATTTGATGCGACAGCAAAAAAATGGATTTTCCTTAGAAGATATAACGACTATTGGCTACAACCATATTGTTTGCGTTGAAGCTGGCGGACCTGCACCAGGTATGGGCTGCGCCGGCCGTGGTATTATTACTGCGTTGGAAACGTTAAAAGAAAAAGGTGCTTATGAAACGTATCGGCCTGATGTCGTGTTTTATGATGTATTAGGAGATGTTGTTTGCGGCGGTTTTTCTATGCCCATGCGAAAAGGATATGCGGATGCTGTTTTTATCGTCACATCTGGAGAGAACATGGCTTTGCATGCGGCGGCTAATATTGCCATGGCAGTAGAACACTTTAAGCAGCGTGGTTACGCACGATTAGGCGGACTGATTTTAAATCACCGCAATGTACCTCGGGAAGACGAAAAAGTGCAGGAGTTAGCGGCAGATATACATACATCGGTAATCGGGACGTTGAGCCGAAGTGAAAGTGTCTTGAAAGCAGAAGAACTGGGAAAGACAGTTTTAGAAGCTTTCCCGACGAGTCCCATGGCAAATGAATATCGGAGGCTGGCTCAGGCAGTCTATCAAGAAGCAATGAGGTGATAGTATGCTGCAACAAATTGGCAGAACGAGTAAAGAAACACAAGCCGTCATATTGATAAAAGATGCCTCCTTTCCGGCGTTCTTTTATGATGGATTGCAATATTCTCCACCAGCCAGAGGAACATGGAATATTGTGCATACGAATATGATGGTTCCTGAATCTCATCAAATTTATATTTGTGCCTTAGGATGCCTGCGAGGTGTTGTCTTGACAGCCGCTGAAATGGGAGCGATGCATCGTTTTTCATCTATCGTTGTTGAAGAACATCATTTGTATGACGGTACGATGGAAGATATGATAGTGCAAGCTGTAGGAGAGATTTTAAACGAACTGCATCCCTATGTACCTAGGGCATGCTTTGTGTATCCATCGTGTATCCATCATTTTATGGGTTGTGACATGGATGATATATACCGGCGGCTGCAGGAAACGTATAAGCAAACTAAATTTGTAGCATGCTGGATGGATCCGATTCGACGGGAATCTAAATTAACGGCAGAAATGCGGACACGGCGTCAGTTATACAGTCTGCTGCAAAAAACGATACTGAAGCCTAATCATGTGAATATTATTGGCAGCAATCTGGATGTTCAGAAAGAATGTGAACTCGTGTCTTTGCTGCAGCATAACGGCATTACTATACACCAACTGCCAGACTGTGCTACTTATAAAGAGTATGAAGCGATGGCTTCCAGCTGTTTGAATATTGGTCAGGAACCGTTAGCCAAAATATGTTTGACGGATATGAAAAAACGACTGGGTCAAGATTATAGTTATGTATCCAGCAGTTGGGATATGGAAGATATTGAAAGAAATTTGCAGGCTGTAGCTTCACATTTGCAGATAACATGCCCTTCGTATGACGCAGAAAAAGCGCAGTGCGAAAAAGCCTTAGCGCAGACACGACAATATGTGGGAGATATACCGATTGCTATTGACTATACGGCAGTCATACGTCCATTTAGTTTGGCGCGGTTGTTATTATCTCATGGATTTGCTGTAGAACGCATCTATGCTGATGCAGCTAATCCGGAAGATGAAGCAGACTTTTACTGGATACAGTCACACTATCCGCAGTTGCAGCTGTATGCGACGCGGCATGCCGATATGCGTTGCCTGGCCCGCACGACAGAAAGACCCATGCTGGCCATAGGACAGAAAGCGGCGTATTTTACAGGCACAAAGCATTTTGTCAATATCGCGGAAGGCGGCGGCCTGCGTGATTATGCAGGTATTTTACGGCTGGCAGAGCTAATACAGGAAGCGTATCATACAGAAAAAGAAGCTAAACCATATATCAGCCGTAAAGGATGGGGGTGCGCGTCATGTTTATGAGAGAAGCCGTAAGCCGTATTGCAACGTATTCTGCAGATACCTTTGGCGTTTGTTCGGCGTTGTTTGAACTGGGCGGGATGATTGTGATTCACGATCCGTCTGGGTGCAATTCAACGTATACGACGCATGATGAGCCTCGCTGGTACGACACAGACAGTTTAATCTTTATTTCCGGCTTGACGGAAATGGACGCGCTCATGGGCAATGATGAAAAATTTGTTCATGATGTTGTCGAAGGAGCTCGGCAGTTTGCGCCGCGTTTTATTATTTTATTGTGTACGCCTGTACCACTCATGATGGGAACTGATTTTCCGGCCTTGGCGCGAGAAATTGAAGAGGCTGCGGGTATTCCGACTTTTTCGGGTACGACCAACAGTATGGAAACCTATGAAAAAGGAATTTCCTGGGCATTACAGTTGCTGGCTACTCACATCGTCAAAGAGAATCTTATTTCAGCGTCTAGTCCGTTCAGCTGTTCTTGGCAGCCGACTTTTGCCTCACAAAACAAGAAGGCCATTGCTGTCAATGTTATAGGGATGACGCCGCTTGACTTTGCATATCAGGGCAGCGAAAAAACGATACGGCGGTTTTTGACCAGAAGCGGATTTTCTGTATCTAGTATTTGGGCTATGGGAAGCCGTATAGAAGAAATTGAAATGGCCGGACGGGCTAAAGTCAACTTAGTGGTTTCCTATGGGGGGCTTAAGGCGGCTCAAATCATGAAAAAACGGTTTGGCCAGCCGTACGTTGTCGGTGTGCCTATCGGGCCGTTTCAAGATACGGTGCAACAGGCTTTGCTGCAGGCCGTGCATACGGGAGAAAATCAGTATCCCTGTTTGCAGCGGACTAATGATGAAAAATCGACGATGGCTATTATTGGTGAGAGTGTTTATGCTGCATCCTTAGCGATGGCGTTGGAAATGGATTCCGGAATACCTGTACAGGTGTTGTGTCCGTTAGAACCAGCAGAAAAGACATTGCAGGAAACAGACTGTCGTATTGCTTCTGAACAGGAATTGCAGGCGCGCTTGAGAAAAAAAGACATCATTATAGCCGATCCGCTGTATCAACCTGTTTGCCCGGCATCAGGCCGTTTCATAGCACTGGGGCACGAAGCATTTTCCGGCCGCATGTATCAAAATGAAATTCCTGATTTGATGAAAACGGATGTATATTCTGATTTTGTAAAACAGATAAAAGGGGTGTAACCAGAATGGGATTAAACGATACGCCGTCAGGGGAACGAATTCATATTGGTTTTTTTGGCCGCCGCAATGCTGGTAAATCCAGTGTTGTCAACGCTGTTACTGGACAAAACCTAGCAATTGTATCTAATACCAAAGGAACGACAACAGACCCGGTTTACAAAGCCATGGAGTTGCTGCCGTTGGGGCCGGTAGTCATTATTGATACACCAGGGTTTGATGATGTTGGTCTTTTAGGGGAGCTGCGTGTACAAAAAACCAAAGAGGTACTGCGTAAAACAGATATTGCAGTACTCATCATTGATGCAACAGAAGGTATGACGCAGAGTGACAGAGAGATACAGCAGCTTATTCAGGAAAAAAAGCTGCCGTATTTGATTGTATATAATAAAGTAGACCGTCTTACTAATCATGCAGCGACTGGCAAGAATGAAATATATATTAGTGCGTTGTCGAAGCAGGGAATTGCGGAGCTAAAAGAACGGTTAGCTCGGTTAAAACCTCAAGAATCATCGGTACCGCTAGTCAATGATTTGATTCATGACGGTGATTTTGTTGTGCTTGTCGTACCTATTGACTCAGCAGCACCTAAGGGGCGGCTTATTTTGCCGCAGCAGCAGACGATTCGGGATGTATTGGATGCGGACTGCACGGCAGTTGTTGTTAAAGAAAATGAACTGCGCCGCACGTTGGCTCAACTAGGGAAACAGCCGTCCTTGGTTATTACGGACAGCCAGGCCTTTGCCAGTGTATCCCAAGACACGCCGCAGAACATATTATTAACATCGTTTTCTATTTTAATGGCCCGCCACAAAGGATTTTTGGAAGAAGCTGTTCGCGGCGTAACGGCACTGGATCGACTGCAGGACGGCGATACCATTCTCATTTCAGAAGGCTGCACGCATCATCGGCAGTGTGAAGATATTGGCACGATAAAATTGCCGCGTTGGATTCATGAATATACAGGAAAAACGATTCAGATTGAAACGACGAGCGGACGAGAATTTCCGGCTGACTTGTCGTCCTATGCCATGGTTATTCATTGCGGTGGTTGTATGCTTAATGAACGAGAAATGCAGTTTCGGATGCAGCATGCACATGCCCAAGGTATTCCGATTACCAATTACGGCATTGCTATTGCTTATATGAAGGGAATTTTAAAACGAAGTTTACGCGTATTTCCATCCTTGGCAGCATTGATTCCGTGATTGGGAAAATGTACGGCGCAGCGTAAAAGGGTATATATTGAAAAAATAAAATTTATCTAAAAAAAGGAAATAATATCACAGCTAACATTAAAATATTAATTTAACAATGCGATAATCAGCCAAAAATAGAGAACTTAACTTTAAATATTGAAAGTTTGACTTACAAGTGTTATGATATAAGCATAAACAGGCTGCGACGATACAAGAATACATGATGTCGGCGGTTGCTTTTGTTTTATATTTTTTGAAAGATAAAGGAGTCTTACATCATGACTAAGAGTATTCGTTTTGTTGTGTTAACTATTTTTGCTGCTTTTTTCATTATTAGTGCAGTAGGTGCTGTTAATGCAAATGTCAATCATACAGCTGCGCCTGCTAAGACGCAAGTAAAAATGACAAAAGTATCTTCTGTAGATATGAATTCTTATCTGCGTGTTTCACCGGAACAAATGAAATAAAAAGCGGTTGTGCTTTACAATAAAATGCAATGTATTGCTATAAAATATAAAAAATATGCATTGGGATTATTAGCCGTTGAAAAATAAGAAACGGTATGGTATGATATGCTCATAATAAAAATGACAATGGTGTCTTTGATAGATGCTGTTGTCTTTTTTTTATTTATAAGATACGGGTCTGCCATATAGTTGGCAGACTAGCTGTATAAGACGTTTGCAATGAAATGGGGCGAAGGTAATGGATGCATGTAAAGTTAAACTTGTTGTAGTGAAATCGGCTTGTGAATTATACAAAGAAGGCGATGAAATTATATTTGATGGACCGGTTATTCAGAAAGAAAAGAGCGGCGCGTTATGTATGACGGCTTTACAGGCAGTATATCCGTATATATTTGCGGCGCGGCAGGGCGTTATTTGGGAACCGTTTATACAATGTCCTGACTGTGAAGAAACAGTGCTTTTTAAAGTAATGAAACAATAATATGACCTTATATTGCAATTTTTAGATAATATTTTTTGTATGGATATAAAAACAGTATATTGCTGGATGTAGAGAAACTTTGACTGTACAGCTTTCGTGTGGGACAATATGATTATATATGATGGTACGTTATGACATACGAGAGGCAGTTATGGTCAAAGTTTCTTTACATTTAGAACAAAAAATAAAATTATCGCAAATGCAGCAGCTTACGATCAAAATGATGACGCTTCATGGGCAAGATTTACAAAATTTTTTGCATGAACAGGTCACAGAGAATCCTTTACTAGATATTCGTTATCGGGATGTAAAACAACATGCCAGTAAAGAAAGTGCTGAAAAGCCAATAGAAGCGGTTTCCAGTCGAGACGATTCGTTAGAAGAGAAATTGATGAAGGAATTGCGAGTCCAAACGGTACCTAAAAAAGTAATGATGGCAGCCGGGCTGGTTATTCAATCATTAGATGAAAAAGGTTTTTTTAAAGGGGATTTAGCAGATATTGGCATGCCATATGGTTTGGAACTGACAGAAATGAAACAGGGATTGACGTTAGTACAGTCGTTTGAACCGGCAGGCATTGCGGCGCGTTCTATTCGTGAAGCCCTGCTGATTCAGACACGGCGGCGTCAGGATGTACCGGCAGGGACGGAAGAACTGCTGGAAAACTATTATGATGACTTTCTTCATGGCCATTGGCTGCGGCTGGAAAAAGCAATGAATATACCGGCAGATGCGCTGCACCGTATTCGCCAATTTTTGAAAAAGCTTTCCCTGCAGCCTGCCCCGCAGGCGGAAACACAAACGGAATACGTACGGGCAGATATAGAAATTTTTTGTGACTCCCAAGGAAATCTGCAGGTTCGTTCATTGGAAGAACTGCCGGAAGTATTTTTTAGAAATGATTTATATACTGTATATCAAAAAGATGGGAATAAGGAAACACAGCGGTTTATCCGCCGGGCAAAACGACAGTTTTTAGATTTACAAACAGCCTTAGCGTATCGCTGGCAGTCCATTTTTATTGTTATGCAGTATATCTTGAAGCAGCAGCAGAATTATTTTTTACATAATGGTAATCTGCGGCCATTAACACAGGCTGCCATTGCTGAGGGAACAGGACTTAGTACTGCTACGGTGAGTCGTGTATGCCGAAATCGATATGTATTGTTTAGACAACGTATATATCCGGTACAAAGTTTTCTGGCCTATTCGTACCGCGATGATTCGAGTGCAGACGGCAGTATTTCTGATAAAGCGATTATACAGGAGATGCTTCGCTTGATTGCTGAAGAAGATAGTCAGCATCCGTGGTCAGACCAAGAAATTACATCATATTTCAGTAAAAAAAATATTCATATTGCGAGAAGAACCGTAACCAAATTCCGCTTAAAGATGAATATTCCTAATAGCAATATGCGTAAACGCCTAAAAAACTCATAACCTTTGTTATAAATTTCACTATCACTTTCTAATATAATGCGTTATACTATACATATGAATCTATTTCATGAAATGTGGGCTTATGATTTGGAGGAGGTTTTTTAGAATGTACAAAATTTCAGAAATTGCTGATGTGTACAAACAAAAATTGATTACAGCTGAAGAAGCTGCTGCATTGGTTCAAGACGGCGATCGAATTTCCTATGGCCTTGGTTGTTCTGCACCGTATGACATTGATATTGCCTTGGGCAACCGCATCAAAGAACTCAAAGGAATCGAAGTAGTCGCTACGACTGTCGTCAAAGATGAACCGTATGCAGTGTACCGCAACAGTGATTCCAATGACCAAGTTCGTTTTGCTACGGCACATATGAATGGCTTTGAACGTAAAATGAATAAAGACGGCCGTTGCTGGTTTATTCCAATGCTTTTTAATGAACTGCCGAAATATTGGGAAAATATAGATAAATTGATTATTCAGGTTCACCCGATGGATAAATGGGGTAATTTCAACTTAGGGCCTCAGGTATCTGACTTGCGCGGTTTGATTAAAGCAGCGAAACAAATTATTGTTGAAGTCAATACGAATATGCCAAAAGCACTTGGTTATGAAACAGAACTAAACCTCTGTGACGTTGATTATGTTGTTGAAGGCACGAACCATCCGATGCCGCAGATTCCGAATCGCCCGGGTAATGAACTGGACACGAAGATTGCAGATTTCATCATCCCGATGATTGAAAACGGCAGTACGCTGCAGCTTGGCATTGGCGGTATTCCGTCTGCTGTTGGGGCAAAATTGGCTGAATCGGATGTAAAAGATTTGAGCGGTCATACAGAAATGCTCGTTGATTCCTATGTCGACTTGTATGAAGCAGGTAAAATCACGGGTAATAAAAACCGCGATAAAGGCAAGCTTATCTATGCATTTGCCGGCGGTACACAGCGGCTTTACGACTTTATTGACAACAATCAGGTAGTATTCAACGCACCAGTAAGTTATGTCAACAATGTTGGTGTTGTTGCCAGCATCGATAAATTCATTTCCATTAATGGCTGTATTGACCTAGATCTTTTTGGGCAGGTAAATGCTGAAACTGCCGGGTACCAGCATATCAGCGGTACAGGCGGACAGCTCGACTTCGCACAGGGGGCTTTTGCTTCTAAGGGCGGCAAGAGCTTCATCTGCGTACATTCGACGCGTAAATTCAAGGACGGCCATGTTGAATCCCTGATTAAACCGACTTTGCCGGCAGGTTCTGTTATCACGACACCGCGTTCTGCTGTTCAATATATTGTTACAGAATATGGTACGGCACTCCTCAAAGGCAAATCCACATGGCAGCGTGCAGAAGCATTGATTAACATTGCCCATCCTGATTTCCGTGAAGACCTCATTAAACAGGCTGAAAAAATGGGTATCTGGACAAAGACAAGCAAAGTTACGATGTAATATGCGTATTTCCTATACAAACAACAAACCAGCAACTGTATAGTTGCTGGTTTGTTGTTTTTTTTTATTTTTTATGAAAGAGTAAATCGGTGAATGCTATATTAAAGGACTTTTTTATTATCCGGACCTGGTGTTGTAACAATGACTTTTTCTGGGGTAATAACCAGAGCGCCTTTAGCGGTGCAGGATCCTTTGAACATGTCTTCTACTATTTTTTTAAACGTATCGACAATAGGGCCGGATGTAATATACGTAGCAGTGCCTTTGATTTGGTAGCCTTCAAAGGTCTGTGCATTGCAGGCTGAAACGGCAATTTTTCCGTTGGCTTGAATGTTTTTTAATGTAGTATCTAAAAATACATCGCCGACGATAAGCTTACCGTCCGGTGTGACATCTTTAAAAGCGACGGGAACTGCATTCGGTTCATCGGCATACGTTCCTAAATACCAGATTTGTTCTTTTAATACGTTGATAACTTTTTCATCCATCATATGAATTTCCTCCTTTGTATACGACTGTGGGTTTGGTTGGTTATAGGTATAGTATACGGAAGATACGAAAAAAATATAAGATATTGATAAATTTATCAGTAACTAATAAATTTCATAGTAACTTGTACAAAACAAGCAATACGATACAATAAAAATAGTAAAAGGAGGAGAAGATAATGTATAAAAAAAAGTTGGAAGCAGATATTCGTTGTCCCTTGGAATACGGTTTGGAATTATTTGGCGGCAAATGGAAATCGCGGATTATTTGTGTGCTGGCAGCGAAAACGACGCTGCGGTATAGTGAAATCCGGCATGAAATGCAAAATATTACCGATGCAGTATTGGCGACGACATTGAAGCAGTTGATAGCGGATAATTTGATTATACGTCGTTCATATAATGAAATCCCGCCGCGGGTTGAATATACGCTGACGGAAAAGGGGCGTTCCGTTGTGCCTATTTTGCAGCGTATCTGCCAATGGGCAGGTGTGTTTTATAAAGAAAATGAGGGGACAGTCATGACGCAGTGCCAAAAATGTGATTATCGCTAGCAGGGCTGCTTGGACCGTATATGTGTATACAAAATGAGTATATAGACTAGGTTGAGAAAAGGAAGCGTATATCTTGTAAATTTTAATTTCTGCGTTACAATAGGAAACGCAGAAATTAAGAAAAAAGAAAAGATGATTGTATATGTTTAATACTCAGTTTTTACTGCGCATCGGCTTATATGCTGCCATCAGTATCGTTGGTATAAACACTGCTGCTGCACAGCCTCTTGCTGTAGATAATTTGACACAGATTATTTCTAAAGACAGTGCTACAAGCAAAACCATTTCCTGGCAAAGCAGCGTGCCGCACTATAATTATTATGTAGAATATCGGCAGCAAGGTACGAGCGATATTCACAAAGCCTATGTAACGGAACCCAAACGGCCGCCTATTTACGACTATGATAATATTCCGCCATATACATATGGGGCGTATATGCAGCACCTGCAGCCGGATACAGCATATGAATATCGTATCTGCAACGATAAAGGTGGAGAAACAGGCTGGTTTTCTTTTACGACGACAAAAGAAGATGTAAATCAGTATAAAGTATTGATTTTTGGTGATTCTCAGTCCGTAGATTACAATGTATGGGGACAGACTGCACAAATTGCCTGGAATCAAAACAAAGATGCGGCGTTTTTTGTCAATATGGGAGATTTGACAGACAATGGTCAGGCTTGGTTTCAGTGGCGTGATTGGCAATACAATGCCGATATACTGACGAGTCATTTGCCCTTTGCCCCTGTCTTGGGAAATCATGAAGCCTACAGTATGGAATGGCAATTTGCCTATCCCTATACATACAAAGCGTTATTTGCCGTGCCATACGGGAGTCCCCGAGAACAGAGTCGCTTGACCTATTCCTTTGATTACGGCGATGTTCATTATGTATCATTGAATACGGACTATGAAGAACTTCACGCGCAGGATCCGGATATGCTTACGAATGAAGCTGCTTGGCTGGATGCGGATTTGGCAGCGGCTAAAAAGGCTGGTAAACGTCTGATTGTCATGATGCATCGTCCGCCATGGAATAGCCCGTATAACGGTAAATTGGATATTAATGGCACGTATTTTATGCCTATTTTTGACAAATATGAAGTACCGCTTGTGTTTACGGCGCATGAACATTGCTATGAACGGACTGTTCCTGTCAAAGCAGATAAGCAGACAGAAACGGGAACGATATATATTGCAACAGGACGATCCGGCACGGAAAGCTGGGATGCATCGCGGCGCAAGCCAACAGATGCCGTATACTATAATCCCATGGATATGCCAATGTATTTGACGCTGCAGGTGGAACCCAAGGATTTTCGTGTGACAGCATTTAAAAACGATGGTACGATTATTGATACCACGACGATTGCGACAGATGCAGTACCGTCTAAACAACAGGCAGAAAAACAACAGCTCTCCAATGTGAAAAAGACGAAAAAAGCAGGTTCGGCTGCTAAAAAGTGAGGGATGCTTGATGAAGATTGCTGTAGTGACAGGAGCTTCCAGTGGTTTAGGCAGGGAGTTCGTCGTCTTATTGGATACAGCTGGCATAGATGAAATTTGGGTTACGGCCAGGCGCAAAGAACGGCTGCAGTCATTGCAAAAACAGATACAGACGAAATTGCGTGTGTTTGTCGGGGATATTTGCCAGGAAAATACGATACAGTCCATTCAAAACGCACTGCAGCAGGAAAATCCTGAAATTACCTATTTCATATATGCCGCCGGCTTGGGATGTATTGGTACAACGACAGAGATACCGATACCAAATATACGGCAAATGATACGCGTGAACTGTGAAGGCGCTGCTGTTATGACCGATGTATGCCTCCCTTACATGAAAAAAGGCAGCCACATTGCTGAACTTTGTTCTGTGGCTGCCTTTCAGCCAGTTCCGTATTTGAATGTATATGCTGCGACAAAAGCTTTTTTGTATCGGTACAGTCTAGCATTAGCAGCGGAATTAAAGCCTAAGGGAATTGTTGTGACGGCTGTTTGTCCTTATTGGGTAAAAGATACAGAATTTATTTCTATTGCTTTGCAAACGAATCAGAGTTCTCATTTTTGCCGCTATCCCTTTGCAGATACAGCAAAGAAAACAGCGAAGCGTGCCTGGCAGGATATTCAAAAAGGCCGCATGGTTTCTACTCCGGGATGGATAGCCGGATGGGAACGCCTTGCTGCAGCCTGTATTCCTGTAAAATGGCTCATGTGGTTTTGCCGTTATTTGTAGTTCGCTGACGATAGGTTTGGATACCATCCCATATAGGGATGCCATATAAATAGCAAGCGGCAAAGATAGAGGAAATGGGTGCATTGATGACTGCCAGAACGACGGAGCAGGCAATAGCCCAGGGAATTAGCGGTGTCGTGACGACGGCAGTGTCTTCTAGATGAATTGCCATGCGTTGTGAATCCGGCTCAAGGGGACGGCACAGCTGATGCGTAAGCATGATTGCCAGCGTTTGATTGCAGGAAATCATACCCGTCAATAGAGAAGTTAGTAAAATGGCACCAAAAGGCGAGATTTTTTTACTTATGCGCTGCATATAGGCTTGAATATTCCGAAGAAAACCGGTACCTGAAAAAATACCGGCATAACTGGAAGAGATAAAAATAATAGCTAGTACACGCGCCATAGACAAAATACCACCGCCATCCAGCAGTTGAGCTAGCTGAAGGTTGTCTGGATGGAAGCCAAAGATAAACGCATATCCAATGGCGGATACACTCATATGTTGGTACGTATACGCAATGAGGCCGGCAGCCAGAATGCTGCTGCTCATAATGTATTTTACGTGAATACGGCAGCACGACAAGAGAATGACTAAGACGGCTGGAACAGCAGTTATCCAATGTAATGTAAAATATTGAGGGAAAATAGCTGTTGTATGAGTCGTTATTTCTGTTGTTGGCAATGATATACCCAACGCTGTGTAGATAATTACTGATGCAAGTAAGGGAACAGCGGCTGTTTTCATCATAAGGATGACATTTTTAAAAATATCCGTTTGGGTAATGGTAGCGACCAGCAGGGCACTGGTAGACATAGGAGAACAGCGGTCACCAATATACACGCCGGCAAGAATAGCCCCGCCGGCATATACGGCAGGGATATGCATGCTGTTGGTCATGGTCATGCATATCACGCCCATTGTAGCTGCCGTCCCAAAAGATGTTCCCATCAGCATGGAAATTAGACCGCACAGCAAAAACGAAGCAGTTAAAATTACTGTGGGATGACACCATTGGGCGGCATAATATACGATGTAGGGAATCGTACCGCATATACGCCATGATGCTGTCAGTATACCGACAAGGGCTAATGTGATTAACACATTTTTTGTTGTATGAATTCCTTCTAAGGAAAGATGAAGCATTTCATGAAAAGGATGGCGACGATATAAGCCGTAAGAAAAAAATAAAATAAATCCAGCGAACAATGCCCAAATTAAAGAAATACCGTATGCGAGACTAAGTATGAGAAAACATGAAAATATACAGAGAATGCCAGCTTCTAACATAGAAAAAAGCCCTTTCTTATATGGATTTGGTTAATATGTATAGTGTAATCAAATGACTTTGATTTGTAAATAAGATATATATTGAGCTGTGTATAGATATGGATAAAAGAAAGATATTCTCTAGGCAGGCAGATAAAAGTTTGTTATACTGCCAATATAATATAAGCAGTATCGTGTAAATGAGGTGAATCCATGAAATATTTTTTAACAGCCATCCAAGTGTATAGTACCCATCGGAAACGCATACAGCACGTATTTACATGGATTGCCCGCTTTGGTTATATGTTATTTTTGCTTTACGGCATGATAGAATGGCTTCGGTCCGGTACATTACAGAAACGGCTGTATCGACGCCGTACATTACTGTATTGCCTGTTTACCGTTAGTGTGGGATCCGGCATATCTTGGTGTATTGGGCATATTTGGCATCGCAGGCGCCCGTTTATCAAATATAAAAATTGTCTGCCCCTGATTTCACATAAAGATAATGCGTCTTTTCCCAGCAACCATTCTATGAATGCCATGGCAGCTTCGCTTATGCTTTTGAGCCGCAAAAACAGTTGGGGGATTCCCTTTTTGATTTGGAGCATCGTCTTAGGCTCATCTCGTGTTGTCTGTCATTTGCATTACGTTAGTGATGTTGTAGGAGGATTTTTCTTGGGAGCGTTTAGCACTGTCATCATTCGTCAAAGCCGTACGGCAAAACAGCTTGCCACGAATATGCTTTGGATAACTGATGGCATGGCAGAATGGTTCCGGCAGTGGCGATGGCGTTGGTAGTAAAGAAATGGCTGCAACAAAATGAATTAAAAAATTCATTTTGTTGCAGCCATTAGTTTTTATTTACTTATTTTTTATAGTATTTGGGATTACTGAAATACTCTTTTGTTTTTGCTCGTACTTTTGGGAACAGGATGAGCAGTGCAATCATGTTTGGAATGACGACCAAACCCATTGCCATGTCTTGGATGCCCCAAACTAAG
>JBNMKW010000032.1:0-24683 GCA_050874545.1 Megasphaera sp.
AAGCTGGATGAAAGGTATTAAGAACGGAGGGTACCATCATATTTCATAAATAACAAACTGATTTTATTGCCAACAAGTTCCAGTTAAATAAAATACCCACAACAACTTGACACTATCTGCAGGGTAAGAAAAATTGACATACCGTAGGGAGCATGCTATAGTAAATGCAACTATACAATAGTTACAACAGCATATGAATACATCAGGTGTCGCAAGACTCAATAGATAAGTCCGGTCTAAGGCCGGCGCGGTCCCGCCGCTGTAGGGAGGAGCTGTACGGCAAGTATGTCACTGTGCCCCGCGCGGGGTATGGGAAGGCGTCGTACAGTCATGAATCCGAGCCAGAAGAACTGCCTGATGGATAATCACCGATAGACCTGCGAGCGATGGGAATGGAGATTCTTTTTGTGAAGACAAAGCCGTAAGGGATTCTTGCGGCTTTTTTTCATGCAGGCTGTCAAAGGAGGACATCATGGACGTTATCATAGAAGGAATACAGTTGTTTCAAAAGGGCGGCATCGTCATGTATATTTTGCTTATCTGCTCCCTTTTTGTCGTATATGTCGGAGTTGAACGGACTATGTTTTACAACCGTATGGATTCGGGGCGCACCTTTGCCAATCAATTTTATACGTATATGAAACTGAAGCAGTACGACAAAGCACAAAAAACAGCAGAAGGCGGAAAAGGCGGATTGGCCTTGATTCTGCGGGATGCCATGCAAAGCCGGCAGCCGGATACGATGCAAGCTTTTGTAGAAGTACAGTCCGGCATTTTACTGGCCAAGCTGCGCAACCGTCTGTATTATTTGAATGTGATTGTTACTATGGGCCCGCTTTTGGGATTGTTGGGTACAATTAGCGGCATGATTACGTCGTTTAGTATTTTCAATGTTCAGTCCGGACAGGCTGCAGCCATTACAGGCGGTGTAGGGGAAGCCCTCATTGCCACGGCGTTTGGTTTGTGCGTTGCGATTTTGTCTCTTATTGTGCATGCGTATTTTACGCAGCGATTAGATCGCATCATTACGGATATGGAACTATGTTTTTCGGCATTAGAATGGATGCCGCAGGGAAAAACGGGGCGGTGAGTGCATGAGACTGCGAGACAGGCGTTCGTTTACAAAGCCCGAAGTCATGATTATTCCTATGATAGATATTATGTTTTTCCTATTGGTCTTTTTTATGATCAGCACGCTATATATGGTGGACATGAAGACCGTATCTGTCAACCTGCCTAAGGCAATTCATGCGGAAACGCAGACAACGGTGACCTATTTGGTCACGATGAAGCAAGATGGTTCGCTGTGGCTGGAAGATAAAAAAATTACCAAAGAAGAACTGCTGAAAAAAGCCCAAATTGAACAGCAACGCAATCCGCAGTTTTCTGTAGTGCTGCGGGCTGATCAGGGATTGGATTACGGCAAAGTCATTGCCTTGCTGGATGAAATGAAAGGCGCCGGCATCAACCGTTTTGGCTTGGCAGCAGAAAGCGGGGGTTCTAAGTGACGCAGGAAGAATGGGATAAACGTGTAGCGGCTGCTGTATCTGTCAGCCTGCATGTTATCGTGTTTGGGCTGTTGGCGGCTGGAGGCATGTTCACCTTTCTGCAAAGCCATTCGCAGGCCCCGCCTGTGGATGTAACCGTATATAATGAAGAGTCGCCAGAAGATACACCGGCAGCGGGAAATGGCGAACCTGCCTCTAACGGTGGCGGCGGAGGCGGTGAAACGTATCGCATGCCGCAGGAACATTTACCGGCGATTCGTGAATCGTATACGCAGGAAGTGCAGGAACAGCGAGAAATCAAAAAAGTCATGCAGACGCAGGGTATCAGTGAAGAACAGGCAACGGCTGTTGTTGTGGCCAAACGTGATGTTGAAAAGCCAATAAGAGATACTGTTTTTAGTAATAATAACTCCAGTGATACGACAGCGAATACTACGTCAGGCGATGGTCTAAGCGGCCCAGAGCCGTTAGGACCGGGAAATAACTCGGATGCGGCACCCGGATTGGGAACAGATGCAACCGGTAATTCCCAAGGCGGCGATCCGAGTGGGGACCGGCACAGTGAAGGTAAACGGCCGGCCACAAAGGCACATTTAATTTCACAGCCCGATGTTAGTGCCTATTATCCGCAGGATTTGCGAAAGAAAAATGTTACCGGAACTGTTACGGTTCATGTCGTTATTACGGCAGACGGTACAGTATGCAGTGCGTCTGTAAGTGGCTCATCCGGTTACGCATCGATGGATGCCGCGGCTGTGCAGATTGCCTACCAATGCCAATACGAACCGGCGCGCAATGAACAAGGTGAAGCTGTTGCGGCAGAACGCAATCTGCAGATACCGTTTGTGCTGCAGTAGAAATACAGGGTACACGAGAAGTAAAAATATAGAATACTAAGGGAGTTTTTTTATGATACACAATAAAGCACTACTTTCATGCATTTGCCTTTCTCTGACAGGAAGCTTTGGGGTATGGGCAGCAGATACGACAGCCTATGATACCGATACGATTGTCGTCACGGCCAAGCGGTATGAAACACCTAAGCCACAGCCAGCGGCACTGCCTGTTATGACACAAATCCAAAAACAGCAATCGAACATGACCGTTGTGACGGCAAAAGATATTGAAAAGAATAACTATACGACGGTGCAGGAAGCGATTCAGCATATTAATGGTGTATCTGTCAACGATCAAGTGGCTGGCGGTACGGCTTCCTATGTCAGGTTAAATGGGTCTGACCGTGTCTTGGTTCTTGTCGATGGTCAAAGTTTGGCAAATCCCCAAAGCTCGCCATATGGCCGCGGTACGACGGATTTTTCGGCGCTTCCGGATGCATCCGCCATTGAACGAATTGAAGTGACAAAAGGCAGCGGTTCTGTCAAATACGGCAGCGGCGCTGTAGGCGGCGTTATTAATATTATTACCAAGAAAAACAGTGCAGATACGGAAAAACGGACATATGATGTGAATATCGGTTCTTGGAATACCTATAATTATAGTTCGACAAGTCAGGGTAAAAAAGGAAAGACGAGCTGGTTTATTGCTAAAAGTATGGGACGACGCGGGTATATGAATTATAATAATGGCAGCGAAACCGATAAAGCCCTTTCAGACTACCAAAAAAAGGCGATTGATGCCCGTATTCGCCAGCAGATTAATGATAAAAGTGCTGTCGACTTGCATGTATTCCACAAAACATTTTCCAGCAGTTATGCTAAATTTGACTCTCCGTCTGTTTCTAAAAAACATCAGTTTGTTCAAAATGGCATGAACGGAGTGGACCGTTTGTATAACAATGTTGCCGTGACGTATCATTTTAATGAAGATACGGATATGCCTGGATTCCTGCGGTATTATAATGATTATACGACTACGAATTGGGACGGCCGCTATTCTGCGCGGACACAGGGTATACAGTTAGAAAAAGGCTGGCATGTCGGATATCACCGGATTACAGCCGGACTGGAATGGGCGAAGGACGAAGGCTCTAATGCCAGTGCCGGATATGGTGATACGAAAAGCCGCATAAATCAGGCTGCGTATGTAGAAGATGCTATGCAACTGGGCAAATGGACAGTTACACCAGGTGTCCGTTATGATCACAACAGTGACTACGGTACGCATACGACACCGCGCATTGCTGTAAACTATAAAGCCAATGATGCGTTTAATGTCTATGGCAACTGGGGACGTGTCTTCAATGCACCGCGTTTTAATGATTTATACTACTACAAGCAAGGAAAATATAAAGGAAAACCTTCTATTTCAAGAGGAACACTAGATATATTAGCGGAAACTGGGTACACGCAGACGCTGGGATTTACCTATCAGACAGATGCCAAGACGTTGTTTGACGTTAGTGTATTCCGCAGTGCCTTGGACAATGCCATTGTTTGGAATCGCAATATCGATAAGGGAACCTATTATGAATCGGATGTAGCCAATGTCAACCGTGAAGAAAAACGGGGCATGGAAATTACCATGAATAAGACTATCAATGATTCTTGGGATTATTCTTTAGGTTATTCATATATTCGTTCTCGCGTCGATAAAGGTGACGGCAAAGGGTTAGTTAAAGATACAACATATAATTCCAATAACCGTCCTAACGGCTATCATATGGGACTGAATTTCCATAATCCGACGTGGACAGCCAGCTTGTTGATGAATGCCGGAACAGGCCGCGATGATACGTATTATGTAGCCGGTTCATATGTGACATGGGATGCCGCCGTCAGTTACAATGCCAATACAAGAACAACGATTTATGCTAAAGTCAATAATTTGACGAATAAAGGCTATGATATGTACTATGGTTGGCCGGAACCAGGACGTTTTTGGCAGTTGGGCGTCAAATACACGTTCTAACAGCAAGAACGACATGAAGGACGAGACGTGTTTTGACGCACGTATTCCTCGTCATTTTGTAGGAAGGGGCAGGTAACGTATATGAAAAAATGGTTGATGGGAGTTTGTCTTTGCCTTTGTATGAGCATAGGATTGAGCGGCTGTACACCGCAGAACGCGGCGACGACAGCCAATACATCACAAAGCAATGGCGTCTATGCTGAGATTACAGATGATGCGGGCCGCACAGTTACGCTCAAAGAAAAGCCGCAGCGTGTCGTTGTGTTATCGACATCGATTTTGAATTTTGTCTCTGCTGTAGATGGCGATGTAGCAGGCAGAGCGACAGTCAAATCAGAAGATGCAACTATTGCCGACAAGTATAAAGATGTTCCCGATGTCGGGCCGGTATACAATGTCAGCACAGAAAAAATCATGGAACTCAAACCGGATTTAGTTATTGCCAGTGCCAAACAGCATCAAAAATTGATTCCGATTTTGGAACAAAACCATATCCCCGTTATTGCTTTGAAGAGCAAATCGTATGAGGATGTCAAACGAGATTTAGAAATTGTTGGTAAAGTTTACGGCAAAGAAGAAGCTGCTAAAGCAAAAAGCAGCGAAATGGATACAGAAATTACAGCTATTGTAGATAAACTGCCGCAGGAAAAGAAAAAAATTGCAATTATTTATGCTACGCCGAGTGCTGTATCGGTACAGCTGCCTAGCAGTATTGCCGGCAACGTAGCAGACATTCTTCATTTTGAGAATGTTGCTTCTGCTACAGCGCAAGATGCTAAAGACGCTGAAAAAGTGCCGTACAGTATGGAAGCTTTGGTAGAACAAAATCCGGATAGTATTTTCTTTACATCCATGGGACCAAAGGATAAAATAGAAAAGAGAATCCAAGAGGATGTAAAAAATAATTCGGCATGGAGTACACTGCGCGCCGTTCAAGAAGGACACGTGTATGTACTGCCGGAAAATTATTTCTTGCTCAATCCTGGATTAGAGTATCCTAAAGCCATAGCATATATGGCAAAACTTGTCTATCCAGAGGTATATCAATGAATCGAATACTAGCGGGAACCTCCCGCACTGCTTGGCGATGGGCAATGCTCATCGTTTTTGCTGTATTAGCCCTATTGGGAATTTCCCTGTCTGTAGGTGCCGGTGCTGCATCTATCCCACTGCCACAGGTGCTGCAGATACTGACTTTTCCGACGGCGGATATGGCAGATCAAATTGTTTGGAATCTGCGGCTGCCCCGTGCCTTGACTGGGGCTATGGTCGGCGCAAATTTGGCTGTAGCCGGCGCAATTTTGCAGGCTGTCATGCGCAATCCGCTGGCTGACCCGCATATTATCGGCATTTCAGCTGGTGCGGGCATCACAGGAATTTTAGTGCTAGTCGTTATGCCTGCATGGATGTATCTGATTACACCAGTTGCTTTTATCGGAGCCATGACGGCTGCCGTTTTAATTTATGTGTTGGCGTGGAAAAACGGCATCAAGCCCGTGCGGATTATTTTGGCAGGCGTGGCAGTATCGGCTTTCTTGAGTGCTGGCATTTCGGGCATCCTTATTTTTTATAGTGACCGAGTGCATGGCGCGCTCATGTGGATGGTAGGTGGTCTGGCTGCACGCAGCTGGGATGATGCGACGATGATTGCCCCGTACGCGGCAGTCGGTATTGTGCTGGCTCTTTGGGGTTCGTATTATCTCAACATGCTGCAGCTGGGTGATGACATGGCCCGAAGCTTGGGCGTTCATATCGAACGAACGAGGGTCTGCTTGACGGCAATAGCAGCACTGTTGGCTGCCAGTGCTGTCAGCGTGGTTGGACTGCTTGGATTTGTCGGCTTGATTGTGCCGCATATCGTGCGCCTTTTGGTGGGAACAGATTACCGCTATATTATTCCCGGCTCGGTACTGCTGGGGGCAGCGGTGGTGACGCTGAGTGATATGGCGGCGCGAGTATTGTTTGCGCCGGTAGAACTACCTGTAGGGTTGATTATGGCTTTTATCGGCGCACCATTCTTTTTATTTTTGCTGAGAAGGGACGTGTAGGCCGTGGAGGCAGCTATCCGAGTAGAACACCTTTCCGTTGCCATCGGTAAAAAAGAAATTCTTCATGATATTCATATGGAAATCCCCAAAGGCCGCATCGTGTCGATTATTGGTCCGAACGGCTGCGGCAAAAGTACATTGCTGAAGGCCATGAGCCGCATGATTTCTTCCTCCAAAGGGCATGTGTATATTCACGGCAAAGATATACATTCGTTTGGGCGTAAAGAACTGGCACGGCAGATTGCCGTTCTGCCGCAGATTCACCAGGCTCCCGGTGATGTGACTGTAGAGGACTTGGTGCAGATGGGACGCTTTCCCTACCGGACGCTGTACCGTTCGTTTTCGGCAGATGATGCCCGCTACGTCGATAAAGCGTTATATGCTGTGCAGATGCATACGCGTAAAGATGAACTGATGCAGCATCTGTCCGGCGGCGAACAGCAGCGTGTTTGGCTGGCAGTACTGTTGGCACAGCGGTCTTCCATCTTGTTTTTAGACGAGCCTACGACGTATTTGGACATACAGCATCAATTACGTATGATGAATTTGCTGGGGCATATTAATGAAAAATTGGGACTGACGATTGTCATTGTACTGCATGACATGAATCAGGCCTTGCAGTATACAAATTATGTTATCGCCATGAATGAAGGCCGCATCGTTGCTGCCGGACAGCCGCAGGATGTAATTACGCCGCAGCTGATACAGTCGGTGTTTCATGTTCAAGCGGATATACTGACGACGCAAAGCGGCCAACAAGCTATTGTACCGGTAGGCTTGGATGAGGAGGGAGAGCATGGACGCCTTCACCATAAAAGACGGTAAAAAGCTGCGGTGCGGTTATACGACTGGGACGTGTGCAGCAGCAGCCTCTAAAGCGGCAGCAGTCATGGCCCTGACAGGCCGGATGATATCGACCGTGACGGTAACGACTCCAAAGGGCATTGTTTTGTCGCTAGAATTGGAAGATATTTCTCTAAAACCTCATGCTGTATCCTGTGCCGTGCGCAAGGATGCCGGTGATGACCCGGATATTACGAACGGCATGTTGGTATATAGTACGGTAGAACGGATTGATAATGGCATAGAAATCTGTGGCGGCCGCGGCGTAGGCAAGGTTACAAAGGCTGGATTGGCTTGCCGTCCCGGCGATTGGGCGATTAATCCGACGCCGCGCCGCATGATTCGGGAAGCCGTAGCAGAAACAGCGGCTCGTTTGGGATATACCGGTGGATTTCGCGTTACCATTTCACTGCCTGACGGAGAAAAACTGGCAAAGAAAACCTTCAATCCTCGTTTGGGCATTGAAGGCGGCTTATCCATTTTAGGTACATCCGGAATGGTAGAGCCCATGAGTGAACAGGCATTGATTGATACAATTCATACAGAAATGGATGCGCGGCGCGCAGCTGGAAATACACATCTCTTGGCTTTTTTTGGCAACTACGGCGTGAATTTCAGCCGGGATACGCTGCAGCTGGACGTGTCACAACGCGTGACGATTAGCAATTATGTCGGTGAAATGCTCGATTATGCCGTATATAAAAGGTTTCATGATGTACTGCTGATTGGACATATCGGCAAGATGGTCAAAGTAGGGCAGGGCATTATGAATACTCATTCTCGCTGTGCTGATGGCAGAACGACGCTGCTGGCTTTGACAGCTATGTTCCAAGGTGCCGATACGACCGTAGGCAAGGCCGTATATGACAGCATTACGACAGATGAAGCACTGCGGATTTTGCAGGAACATCAGTTGTTGAAATCCGTAATGGCCGCCGTTTGTGATAAAATAGAATATTATATGGATCAGCGCGTGCATCAACAGCTGGTGACAGGTGCTATTATTTTTTCCAATGTTTATGGCGTGCTGGGCTATACATCACAGGCAAAACAGTTAATAACGTATCAACAACACAGGGAGGATCACCGATGAAAGGAACATTGTACTGTATAGGCGTAGGCCCGGGAGATCCGGAACTGCTTACGATTAAAGCTGTCAAGCGAATGCAAAACTGCCCGGTTTTGGCAGTCCCGCAGGGACATACTGGCGTGACGACGGCAAAAGATATTTTACTGCGTGCTATAGAAAAAGGCGCGGCTGTTGATTTAACAGATAAAATGATTTTGACGATTGAGTTTCCCATGACACGGGATGCGGCTCTTTTAGACAAAGCCCATGCAGCCGGCGCTGCAACTATTGAAGCCCAGTTACAACAGGGACGCGATGTGGCACTTATCGCGTTGGGATGCCCGACCGTATATGCATCGAGTATGTACGTGCATCGACGTGTTTATGATGACGGTTACGCGACAGAAATTATTCCAGGCGTGCCGAGTTTTTGCGCTGCAGCGGCTAGACTGCAGCAGCCCCTTTGCGAGCAGGACGAACCACTGACGATTATTCCGGGCGGCCGTAAAGACAGAAAGACGTTATTATCCGTACCGGGCAGTAAAATTATTATGAAACCTTCCGGTTCGTTTGCATCTATCAAAGAGGAGCTGCAAGAAACGCATCAACTGGCAGACACGTCAATGGTAGAACGATGTGGATTGCCGGGCGAACGTATTCATTGGTCGTTGGATGATGTCGAACAGACTGCGTATTTTTCCGTCCTTTTGGTAAAGGGGAAACAATAAGTTTGTGATAATAGATACGAAATGGTATAGCGTATTAGGCTATGAGAAAGCAGGTGCAGTATGGTTTATTTTGTAGGTGCCGGTCCCGGTGCCGTCGATTTGATTACAGTTCGGGGCAAAGAATTGTTAGAAACGGCTGATGTTATTATTTATGCCGGGTCTTTGGTAAATCCCCAATTATTGGGCTATGCTCGGCCTGACTGTCATGTGTATAATAGTGCTGGCATGACACTAGAAGATGTCATTGCCGTCATGGAACAAGCAGAACAACAGGGACAGCAGGTCGTACGGCTTCATACAGGTGATCCGTCTGTGTATGGAGCCATTCGCGAACAAATGGATATTTTGCAGGAAAAACAGATTCCTTTTACGGTTGTACCCGGTGTTAGTTCATTTTGTGCAGCAGCAGCTGCCGTGCAGGCAGAATATACGCTGCCTCATGTCAGCCAGTCCGTCATTATTACACGTATGGAAGGGAGAACACCTGTACCAGATAAACAAAAGATTGCAGATTATGCAGCGCATGGCGCGACTATGGTTATTTTTTTGAGTGCCGGTTTATTGAAATCTTTGCAGGCAGAATTGATGCGAGGCGGCTACGGTGGCCAAACTCCGGCAGCGATTGTTTATAAAGCATCATGGCCGGAAGAAAAAGTGTACCGGTGTACTGTAGACACGCTGGCAGAAACAGCAGCAGCATATCATATTGATAAAACAGCACTTATTTTAGTCGGCCCGTTTTTGGGCTCTTCTTATGAAAGAAGTTTACTCTATCATCCAGCCTTTACTCATGGATACCGGCAGGCCGAACCTAAAAAACAGACCTATCCGGATAAAAAGTAATGTAGATTTGCCTATCTAAGGGGGAATCCATATGAAAGCCTTTATTTTTTCGTTTACAACAGCAGGTACGCAGCTGGGGCTGCGCATCGGGACGTATTTAGCGGCGCAGCAATGGGATGTTGCTAATGAAACCTTGCCAAAGCTGCTTTACTTGGATACGCGGCTGCAGGCCTTTCCACTCAATCTGCAGGAATCTGTACGTCTGGCGATGAAAGAAGCCCAGGCACTTATCTTTATAGGAGCGGCGGCGATTGCCATACGGATGACGGCACCGCATTTGCGGGGCAAAGAAAAAGATCCGGCTGTCTTAGTTATTGATGAAAAAGGGCAGTTTGTTATTCCCCTGCTGGCCGGCCATATCGGTGGGGCCAACGGGCTGGCACGCAAGCTGGCTGTGATGCTGCAGGGGCAAGCCGTCATTACGTCGGCAACGGATGTCAATGATTTGTTTGCTGTCGATGAATGGGCTGCCCGCCAGGGGCTTCATTTATCATCATTGCAGGATGCAAAACAGTTTGCCGCAGAGCTGTTGGAACGGGGCCAGGCAGGTCTGTACAGTGAATTTCCTGTTGACGGCGACATACCGGCTGGTCTGATACGTGCGAAAGAAGGACCTGTCGGCGTGGTCGTTACGGTTCATGAAGACTGTCATCCTTTTGCTAGGACGATTACGGCGTATCCTGTCATTTTGCATATTGGCATTGGCTGCAAGCGAGGGACCAGTCGGGAACAGATTGCAAAGCGTGTTGAAGAGGATATGCAGCAGGTACACGTCAGTTGGCATGCTGTAGCCGATATCAACACGATTGATATTAAACGGGACGAAGCAGGCTTGACTGCCTTTGCAGAGCAGCACCATTTGCCCATTCAGTATTATACGGTACGACAGCTCAATGACGCACCGGGGACCTTTATGTCTTCGGATTTTGTTCGCCGTATCATTGGTACGGACAATGTATGTGAACGAGCTGCTGTATTAGCCAGTCATGGCGGAACGCTGCTGCTGCAAAAATCAGGAAAAGACGGCGTGACAGTCGCCATTGCCTGTGAAACATATACAGTAACATTTGACAAAAAGAAGGAATACATAGATGAAGCATAAAATTTACGTAATAGGCATTGGCCCAGGAAAACAAGCCGGTATGACCATCGAAGCACAGCATGCATTGGAGCAGTGTGACTGCATTGTGGGCTATAATACGTATATCAAATTAATTGAAGACCAATTTTCACACAAAGAACTGCTCATGACAGGCATGAAAAAAGAAGTAGAGCGTTGTCGTCTGGTACTGGAAAAAGCACGGGAAGGCAAAACGACAGCGATTATTTCCAGCGGTGATGCCGGCGTTTACGGCATGGCAGGTATCATGCATGAAGTCGCTGCTGGATGTGATGATGTAGAAATTACGGTTATTGCCGGTGTTACGGCAGCCTGCTCAGGAGCGGCTCTTCTCGGTGCTCCGTTGGTCAGCGATTTTTGTTTGATTTCTCTGAGCGATTTATTGACGCCGTGGGAAACGATAGAAAATCGCTTGGATTGTGCCGCTGCCGGTGACTTTGTCATTTGTTTGTATAACCCGTCAAGCAAAAAACGGGCGGACTATTTGGAAAAAGCATGTGATATTATTTTGCGGCATCAGTCTGCCAGCACACCGGCAGGCATTGTCCATCACATTGGCAGAGATGGCGAAACGGCAGAAATTACGACGTTGGGGCATTTGCGTAAAATGCAGGCCGATATGTTTTCTACCGTATTTATCGGTAACAGCCAGACGAAAGTACTGAACGGCAAAATGGTCACGCCGCGAGGGTATACCGTATGAAACGAACTGTCTGGATTGTCGGCGGCACGACAGAAGGACGGCTGCTGACGACTTACATCAGTCAGTTTGACGTATCGCTGCATGTATCTGTGGCAACAGCATACGGAGCTTCTCTGCTTCCTCAAAAGGAAAATATTACAGTCCATGTGACGCGAATGGAAGAAGCAGATATGGAAGTCTTTCTGCAACGACAAAAAATCCAACTGGTGATTGACGCGACCCATCCATACGCAACGGCTGTCACGGCACATGTACAGGCAGCTTGTACGGCGCAAAAGACGGCTTATTGGCGTGTCGTGCGGCCTGCAGATACATATGAGAACTGTGTAACTGTCGATACGATGGAGGAAGCTGTCGATGTTCTAAGTCATACGACCGGAACGATTTTTTTGACAACAGGCAGTAAAAACTTGGATGTATTTACGCAGATACCGGATTATACAAAACGAATATATGCCCGTATTCTGCCGACGAGAATGTCATTGGAACGGGCTTTGGATTTGGGATACGAACCATCTCATCTGATTTGTATGCAGGGACCTTTTTCGGTGCCGCTCAATACAGCCATGTTTTCGCAGTATCAAGCGGCGTATGTGGTTACCAAAGATTCAGGTAAGCCCGGCGGTTTTGAAGAAAAAGTCACAGCCGCTCGCAGTGCCGGTGCTACGCTGATTGTCATCAAGAGGCGGACGGAACAGGGCCATTCTCTGGAAGATATAAAACAAACATTTCGGCGATGGTATAAGGAGTGATTACATCATGCATGTCTATATCATTGGTATAGGGCCAGGCCATCCGGACTTGCTCACCATAGAAGCGAAAAAGGTAATTGCAGACAGCAGCATCCTCGTTGGGGACAAACGCATGCTGCAGTTTTGGGATACAGCGGAAAAAGAAATACATGAAACGTACAAACCATCGGAAATATGCCGTATTGCCGCAGCCCATGCCAATGGAACGGACACAATGGCTGTTCTCGTATCCGGTGATGTCGGCTTTTTTAGCTTGGCAGAGCTGTTGCGTGATATTCCCGGCTGCCATGTCACGCGGATTCCCGGCATCAGCAGTCTTGTGTATTTTGCTGCCAAGCTGCAGATTCCTTGGCAGGATGCGTATATTATCAGCCGGCATGGACGGCAGGCTCCCTTGGTTTGGGCCGTACAATGCCATTTTAAAGTATTTTGTTTGACTGGCGGCGAAGATTCCGTGTCATCATTGTGTCAGGAACTTTGCCGTTACGGTCTGCAGAAAGTATATGTGCAGGCCGGCATCGATTTGTCATATCCGCAGGAACGCATTGTTTCCGGTACTGCCGCACAGCTGGCACAGCAGCACTTGCAGGGACTGGCTGTCATGATGATACAAAACGACGAAGCCATACGTCGGCCTATGCCGTATCTTGGACTCGATGATACCCTTTTTTTGCGGGGCCGCGCACCTATGACAAAGCAGGAAGTACGCTGCATCGCCCTATCTAAGCTGCAGCCGCAGCCTGACGATATTATCTATGACGTAGGTGCCGGCACAGGATCTTGTTCCATAGAGCTGGCCCTGCAGGTACCGTGGGGTCATGTCTATGCTATGGAAATTAACAAAGAGGCCCTGCAGGTACTGCAGCAAAACAAAGAACAGTTTGCCGTCAGCCAGCTGACTATCGTAGCGGGTGATGCGGCGGAAACGATACAAAATCTGCCTGTGCCGCAGCGAGTCTTCATTGGCGGTACTAAAGGCAGGCTGGGTGTGATATTAGATAGGATTTACCAGAAAAATCCCGGCTGCCCTGTTGTGATGACAGCTATTACCGTAGAAACACTGGCTGTTATCACGGCATATTATGCACTGCATACGGCCTATACACTAGACATTACCCAAGTCAGCATTGCCAAAAGCAAAGCCGTAGGCACGTACCATATGATGATAGGGCAAAACCCGATATATATTTTATCTGCCTATCCCAAAAAGGAGAAAGCTTAAATGAAGCAAGCAGCCATTCCCCGTGTACTCATCGCCGCACCGTGCAGCGGCAGCGGCAAGACGACCATTGTCTGCGCCTTGCTGCGTGCTTGGCAGCGGCAGCATCTTTATGTAGAAGCGTTTAAAAACGGTCCCGATTATATTGACCCGATGTTTCATTCTCAAGTACTGCATACGCCGTCGCACAATTTGGATTTATTTCTGTTGGGACGCGGACAGAAGGGAGAAGCTAATGTCAAGTATCTTTTGGCGTCACATGCCAAACAGGCAGACATTGCCGTGTTGGAAGGGGCCATGGGATACTATGACGGCATTGGCACGACGAGTGAAGCCAGTGCGTACGAGTTGGCAAGAGTAACCAAGACACCGGTTATTTTGGTTGTAAACGGTAAAGGGGCAGCCCTTTCTCTAGGAGCGCAAATCCGCGGTATGGTACAGTTTTACGAACCAAGTCAAATTGCTGGTTTTATTGTAAATCATGTCTCTGCTATGGTATATGCGTATTTCAAGGAAACATGGGAAAAAGCAGCAGGAATTCCCGCTTTGGGGTATTTTCCGGATATGCCGGCATGTCGTTTTTCCAGCCGCCATTTGGGACTGATTACAGCAACAGAAATTGCTGATTTACAGGAAAAAATCGATGTGCTGGCAGAAACAGCTGAAAAAACGTTGGATATGCCTAGTATCATGGCAATAGCCCGTCAGGCACCATTACTTGACTATGAGAAGCCATCATTTACAACGATGACTTCTGTACGGATAGCAGTTGCCCGTGATGAAGCGTTCTGTTTTTATTATGCAGACAGCCTGCATGTACTGGAACAGCTGGGAGCCAAGCTGGTCTTTTTCAGTCCTCTTCATGATGTGTCATTGCCGCCTTGTGATGGACTCTATATTGGCGGCGGTTATCCGGAATTATATGCCCCAATATGGGCAGACAACCATATGATGAAACAGCAAATTTTTCAGGCGGTTCGTCAAGGATGTCCTTGTATTGCCGAATGTGGCGGCTTTATGTATTTGCTGCAGTCGTTTGCCGATGACACTGTCTCGTATAACGGTGTCGGATGTATTCCCGGCACCTCTCATATGACCCAGCGGCTGCAGCGATTTGGCTACGTTACATTGACGGCACAGGAAGATACGATGATTTGCCGTGCCGGTGAAACGATACAGGCTCATGAATTTCATTATTCGGACAGTACCAACAACGGTACAGCCTTTCTTGCCGTCAAGGCGCAGGGAAAACGCAGCTGGCCCTGTATCTACAGCCAAGGCCGTTTGCTGGCAGGATATCCGCATTTTCATTTTTTAGGCAATCCGGCATGGGCACGGCGTTTTGTAGATCAGTGCAATGCCTACAGAAAGGAACAGCATCATGAAAATTGAACATATTTTACCGGCAGATATAGAAAAACGGAGTATGGAAATTATCGAGGAAGAATTAGGTGAAATCCAGCTGCCAGAGGCAGAAAAAGATATTATTAAACGCGTCATTCATACAAGTGCCGATTTTGAATATGCCCGCACGCTGCGTTTTAGCTCCGATGCGGTAGCCAGCGGACTAGCGGCACTGCAGCGAGGATGCACCATTGTGACAGACACCAACATGGCTTACATGGGTATCAGCCAGCGAGGATTGGAAACGCTGCACAGCACGAAAGTATGCTTCATGGCTGACTCTGACGTAGCCCGTATGGCAAAAGAACAAGGAACGACACGAGCTGTGGCTTGTATGGATAAAGCTTGTACCATTAGTGGCCCCTTAATTATCGCCGTCGGCAATGCCCCAACAGCATTATTGCGTTTGGATGAATTAATTAGAGATGACAAAATCCATCCTGATTTAGTCATTGGCGTACCTGTAGGCTTTGTCAATGTCGTCTACGCCAAAGACACCATCATGCAGTCCGGTGTCCCATATATCATAGCCAAAGGCCGCAAAGGAGGCAGTACGATTGCCGCTGCGATTTGCAATGCTTTAATTTACACATTGACACGGAAAAATGATGATTGATATATCAATATTACAGATTGCTTAAATTATTAAATCTGTGAATGTAGAAGATAGTCGTTATAGAAATAAAAATTAAGTATATGGTGAGGTGAAATGGTATGCAAGTAGATATAGATGCGTCTAAATATAAAACGATTCTTCATTCCAAACGAGCTAATATTTACTATGTAGAACATTGCCGTGTGATGCAAAAAGACGGATGTGTTGTATATTTAACAGAAGCGAAAAAAGAAAATTTGTATTGGAATATACCGATTGCCAATACGACAGTAATTTTGCTAGGGAGCGGCACATCAATTACTCAAGCAGCAATGCGGCTGTTGGCACAGGCGGGCGTCTTGGTTGGATTTTGCGGCGGCGGTGGAACACCGTTGCTTGCCGGCACAGAGATAGAATGGCTGTGTTCGCAGTCTGAGTATCGGCCTACTGCGTATGTACAGGGATGGCTCTCCTTTTGGTTTGATGAAGCGAAGCGATTGACCATAGCCAAAGAATTTCAACTGCAGAGAACTCGTTTTTTAGAAACTGTATGGAGTACGGATAAAGAACTGCACAACTATGCATTTTATAGTGATGATGCGGAAGTGGAAAAGGCATTGAAAAAATTTAGACTGGCTATTGCAAAAGCAACTACAGTTACAGAATTGTTGACGAGTGAAGCCGCTTTTACCAAAAATTTATATAAGTATGCTGCTGCTACAACCGGCTGGGGTGAATTTTCCAGAGAGCATACCGGCAGTGATGATGCTAATATATTCTTAAACCATGGAAATTACCTAGCATATGGTTTAGCTGCCTGCACACTGTGGGTTTTAGGCATTCCGCATGGTTTTGCCGTTATGCATGGAAAGACACGGCGCGGAGCGTTGGTCTTTGATGTCGCTGATTTAATTAAAGACAGTATCGTGCTGCCGTGGGCCTTTATTTGTGCAGTCGAAGGCGCAAAAGACAAAGAATTTAGACAAACCTGTCTGCAGGCCTTTACAGCTCATCATGTGTTGGATTTTATGTTTGACGAAGTAAAGAAATGCAGCGAATTTTTTAAAGAAACGTCTGACAAAAAAGAGAAAGACGAATAAAACGGCATTATGCATTTACATTTTTTATCCGTAGATGTACTATAATAGTATCTGTTGCATAAACAGTTTAGAATATTGTAATTTAGTATTATATATCACCTGCTGCATAAGCAGTTTTTTAGCATGATAAAATAGAATAAGATTTTTTAGAATATATAATAAATACCATTGTAATTTAATATTAATATATAGTATACTGCCCATATAGTTGATATATAAAATATGTGATGGTATAGGAGCTGTTGCCTATGATGGTCATATTTATTAGCCGCAGTGAAAAGAAAAGTATCTATACAGTGCGGAAAATTTTGGATAATTTCGCAGATCGCGTCGGCAATGACACATGGAAAACCGTTATCACGGAAGAAGGTCTGCAAACCGTGAAAATATTGCTGCAGCGAAATGCAACTAAAAATATGGCTGTAGCCTGCCATTGGATTCGTTCCCGCAGCCGCAGTGAAGTACGCTGGATTGTAGGAAATCGCAGCAAGTTTAATGATGATGGCGTCGTCCCTATCAGCACAACACGCCGGAACATCAATCACAGTGAGTGGGAAAGTGATTGGCAGTATTTACCGGAAATAAAGATGTTGGCAGCGATAGCAAGCTTGATACATGATTTAGGCAAGAGCAATCTGTTCTTTAGTACGAAATTAAAACAATCTTTAAAACACAAAAATGATAGTTCTTTCAAAACCCACCAAGATCCATTTCGCCATGAGTGGGTTTCCTGCAAGATACTGGAAGCCTTGGTGCATTGTACGCAGGCTGCAGAGGATGATAGTGTATGGTTGCAGGCATTGGCAGCAGGTACTGTTAAGGAAACAAAACTAAAAGATGCATTGCAGCAGCCGTACGATACTATACAGATGAAACAGCTTCCGCCCATTGCCCGCGTAGTAATTTGGCTAATTTTGTCGCACCATAAAATGCCGCAAGTCAATGTGCATAATAAATATGATGGCATAACGGCACCTGATTTTGATTCCGTCATGGAGCGCATAGATGCTTCATGGGGATATAAAAATGAAACGTGTACCGATTCGGATGAACAAAGCCAATGTTTTCGTTTTCCTAAAGGGATATTGATAGAACATTCTAGCACCTGGCAAAAACAAATGAAACGCTGGGCCAGCAAGGTGCTGCAAAACCAGAAAAAAATGTTACAGTTGTTTGAGAATAAACCTGCGCTGCGCCACGTATTATATAATGCTCGCTTATGCCTGATGATGGGCGACTATTATTACTCTTCACTGCCTGCTAATGAGACAAACCCTGTGAAGGTTTCGTCAAAGATACTTTGGGCCAATACGGACCATGGACAACTAAAGCAAACGCTGGAAGAGCATATTACCGGGGTTGCGAGCCAAGCGGTAAAAATAGCACAGCAGCTTCCGCGATTTTCCAAAGAAATGGAAACGGTATATGACGTTCCGGCATTACGCAGAAAAAGTCCCAGATGGTATCGATGGCAGGATGTGGCAGTAGAGAAAATTCGGGAATTTCGTAAAAAGACAGAAGATAATCAGACATTCTTTATTGTTAACATGGCAAGTACGGGTTGTGGCAAAACAATTGCTAATGCAAAAATCATGCAGGCTGTATCGCCTGATGAAAAATCTCTTCGCTATGTGCTGGCTTTGGGATTACGGTCGTTGACTTTGCAGACTGGTGATGAGTATCGGCAAAGATTAGGTTTGGACAAATCAGATTTAGCGGTATTGATTGGCTCTGCTGCTGTACGGGAACTGCATGACATAGATAAGGTAGAAGAACCGGCTATATATGGCACCGAACTCATACTGGGAAAAACAGAATATATGAATACAGATAATGAAAACCAACAATTTTTGTCTATTTTCTTTCAGGGTCCGCAGGCAGCTAAACACAGGGCGTTATTGTATAAGCCTGTTTTGGTTGCCACGATTGACCATATGATAGGAGCGACAGAAACGATCCGCGGTGGCCGTTATATGCTACCTTTTTTACGATTGATGTCATCGGATTTAGTCATTGATGAAATTGATGATTTTACGACAAAAGATGTTATTGCCATTGCCCGGTTAGTACACTTGGCAGGTATGATGGGACGTAATGTGGCAATTTCCTCTGCAACGATTCCACCTGATTTAGCAGAAGGCATGTATCGGGCATATACGGCAGGATTGGCTTGCTGTAATGCATTTTTTTCAGAGAAAAAGCGGTGCAGCCTTGTGTTTTGCGATGAATTTAAAACGACAGTACAGCGGTTGAATACAAATGACAAAGCGGCGTATCAGAAAGCGCACGCTTCATTTGTTGCTAAACGAGTGACCCGATTGTTGAAACAGCCGGTCAAACGCAAAGGAATGGTTGTGCCTGTAAAACTAGCAAGCGATATGACGACGTATTGGGATGCTATACGCCAGGCTGCGGAAACACTGCATGCTGACAATCATATTGTAGATGATAAAACAGGGAAAAAGGTGTCATTTGGTATTATTCGTACTGCCAATATCGATCCATGTGTGCAGCTAAGCCAATATTTATTGACTTGTGATTGGCGTGAAGGATATGCAGTACGGATTATGACGTATCACAGCCGACAGATTTTGTTGTTGCGTCATGTGCAGGAAAACTATTTGGACCGCGTACTCAAACGCAAGGATGCCAAGACATGTCTGCAGGATATGATAGTACGACGCGTATTAGATATGACGACTGAAGAGAACGTTTTATTTATTGTCGTGGCGACGCCAGTAGAAGAGGTAGGTCGAGATCATGATTTTGACTGGGCTGTTATCGAGCCGTCTTCCTATCGATCCATTATCCAGTTAGCCGGACGTGTGCTGCGACATCGGATATGTATGACGGACAGAGTAAAGCCTAATGTGGCTGTGATGCAGTTCAATATTAGAGGACTCAAAAATGGAAAAAATCTTGCGTTTATACATCCCGGTTATGAATGTCAAAGGTATCGGCTGCAAAGTCGTGATTTGACACAGCTTATTAATGTAGATGCGTTTGCTGCACGAATTGATGCCATACCCCGTATTCAAAAAGCAGATGTATTGCATCCGACGCAAAATCTTATCGACTTGGAACAGCAGACGATGGCTGATTTTAATAATCGACAGGCTGTCGGACCGGAAACTTGTAGCGGCTGGCTGGATGAATGGTGGTGGATGACGGCGCTGCCGCAGCAATCCAATCGTTTTCGAGAACAAACATATGAGACGGTTACCATTTATGCGACCTATCGTCAGGGAAAGATCATGTTTTGTAGAAGTGATAAAGAAGACGAAGAACTGCCGGAAACAGAAGTTTTGGGGATACATCCGTATCAAGTCGATGATAATATGAAACAGCGAATCTGGCTTCCTAGAATGTATACAGCATTACTGCGACAGTATATACCGGATGCTGATATAGAAGATGAAGAAAAAGAACTAGAAAAACTTTCTAAGAAATGGGGTGAAGTTACGATTCGAGATGAAGAGAATCCTCAATGGTATTATGCTGATGATTTTGGCTTTTTTAAACAATAAGGAGGCGGATATACAGTGAGTATGTTTATGGAATATGTCGAGAATCAGGCAGCAGCAAAAAATAAAACACCGACAGAATGGATAAAAGGGATTATTCAACATATCCCTAGCTGTACATTGGCAACTCATGTCGGTAAATTTACTCATCCTAGCAGTAAAAACGTAGATATCAATGATATGAACAGGCAGTCCGATTTGCCGTACGTAGTGACAGCTGCTGTACACCATCCCGTAGATATCGTTGTCAATGCGGCATACATAGGAACGGCAAAACTTCTGTTGTACGAATTGAAAGACGGGAAAACCGTACTGCAGCATTTGCAGAAAGCAGATGTGCAGCTACAGCAAGAAATAGAACAACTAGGTATTTCATTCAACCAGATATCTTCTATGGTTGCGGCCATGAGCAGTCCCAGCCAGCCAACGCAGACAAACGGCTATATCAAGCAAGTGTATTTTCCCATATCACCTGCAGCATACCACGTATTGAGTGTATTGCCGTCGTCGAGTATCATGATAGAAGTCAAAAGAAGAATGATAGAAGAAAACAGCAGGAAAAAAGAGTGTTGTGATGTTAAAAACAGCCACTATGGGGAATCCTATCAAACATGGGCGGATATAACGAACATTCATTTTGGCGGGACTAAGCCGCAAAATATCAGCGTCCTAAATTCAACGAATGGCGGCAGCTTTTGGGCTTTGCCATCCTTACCGCCTATCATTCAAAAGAAAGATATACGAATCCCTAAAAAAGACTTTTTTCAGGAAACCTTGCCATATAAAGAATATGTGCCGTTATTTAGAGCACTGCATACTGATATCTTGACAAACGGTATAAATAATAGGAAAGTACGCAGGAAGCGGGAAGAAATCATAGATTGTATCATGCAGCTGGCATGGACCTATTGCTATATGCTGCGCGAAGAACCTGCAGGATGGAGCTTGCAAAAAGACTATGAATCACTGCCGCAGGCACAGAAAATATGGCTGGATAAAGCGTATGCCTCGCAGCAAAAAGACAATGAAGCATGGGAACGCGAATTAGCAATGCAGTTTGGCCGCTGGGTTATCAACCAATATTTTCGTATACTGAAAGATTCAAAAGTGCTTTTGGGGGATGACGAACTGGCATATGTCAAGAAGGTCATGCAAGATGCCATACGAAAGGATGTGAGAGAACATTGAACAAAACATATATTGTAGTGCGTCATATCCGCATCCAAAATGCCAATGCTATGAGTAGCTGTTATACCATAGGTTTTCCAGCAATGACAGCTTGGCTAGGTGCCGTGCATGCGTGGCAGCGAAAACTGCGGATGATACCGGGACTGGAAACAATAGAATTGACTCAAACCGCTGTTATCAGTCATCAATGCCAACTGCAAGTGTATAAAAACGGACATTTTGGTATTGTAGGTACAGCGAATCCCTTAAAAAAGAATAAACGGACAGGCAATTTTGAACGGCCTCCTTTTATTGAAGAAGCGCGTATCCATCTGGATGTATCCTTAGTCATAGAAGTCCATGGCGTATCTGGTGATAACGAAAAACTATGTAGAGCAAATTTGCAGACTATCCTTTGGCAGACAAAATTGGCGTCCGGCGATGTCGTAGGCTATGATGAAAATATAGAAATCAAGTATATACCAGAAAACACGCGTACGGAAGAAAGAAACATGATTTGCAGTCTGATGCCGGGCTATGCCCTTATCGAACGAAGCGAACTGCTTCAATCCCAAGATAATGCAAAAGCAGACAAGTTGGATGCTTTGTTGGATTTTTTGAGTATACATGTGTACAGTGAGACAGAGAATGGAAAAAATACCAAAACTTGGCATGCTAAAAAAAGAGAACCGGGTTGGCTGGTTCCTATCGCCATTGGCTTTAAGGGCATATCGCCGATAGGCAAGGTAGCGAATCAACGAGACGAAACAGCAGACCATTGTTTTGTAGAAAGTGTAGTCACCTTAGGAGAATTTAAGATGACCTATCGCTTTCAATCCGTAGAAGACATGATGTGGCACTATGAATACGATGCCGCAAATCAATTATATATATGTAAAAATCAAGCAGGAGGAATGCAGCATGGCTAAAATGACAGAAAGAAAAACAACAGTACTTGCTTTTGAAAAGAAGATGGTAGCATCTGACGGATACATGTATCAAGTCCAATGGGATACCCGAACGGAAAACGCTCAAAGCATAGGTGTTACGGAAAAGTCCGTGCGGGGTACTATTTCCAATCGTCTGTCGAAAACAGATGCCAGCGATCCGATGAAGTTAGATGCTAAAATTGATAAAGCAAATTTGCAAACTGTTGATAGTGCTTCGTTGGATTTGCAGCACGATACATTAAAACTTTGTTTTACTTTAAAGTTTTTATCCGGCGTGCAGTATCCGTCAGCCTGCAATAACGAATCCCATTATAAACGAATTGGTAACATGGTTCGTTCCTATATAGATACCTATGGGTTTAAAGAAGTAGCCAAACGATATGCACTGAATATAGCCAATGGCCGGTTTCTCTGGAGAAACCGAGTCGGTGCGGAAAAATTGGAAATCGTCGTGCATAACAACGAAAATCAAAAAACATGGACCTTTAATGGGTATGAATACCCTATCAATACATTTGAAAAAACAGATGGGCAGGTCGAAGAATTGGCAGCTTGTATTGCAGATGCCCTTTGTGGTAAAACACCGTACTTTTTTATAGAAATTACGGCCTATGCACTAGTGGGAAATGGACAAGAAGTATATCCTAGTGAAGAATTGGTGTTGAATAAAAACGACAATGGTAATAAGAAAAGCAAGATTTTATATCAAGTCCACGAAATTGCTGCAATGCATTCACAAAAGATTAGCAATGCCTTGCGGACGATTGATACATGGTATCCAGAATATGAAGAAACAGGTAGAGCAATTGCCATAGAACCATATGGAGCCGTGACAACGATCGGCCGAGGCTATCGTTCACCGAAAGAAAAGAAAGATTTTTATACGTTGTTTGACAAGTATTCCCAAGGCGATGAACCATTTGCCAGCCAAGACGAAGCCGATTATGTCATGGCAATGCTTGTCCGCGGCGGCGTTTTCGGAGAAAGCGGAAAGGATTGATGAGTATGAAATACTATCAAGAAATAACACTCCTTCCTGATGATATGGGTATATCGACTGCTTTTTTGTGGTCTAAAGTATTTTTCCAACTGCACCTCGTATTGGCTGCTGAGAAAGAAAAACGGGGAAAAGGCATCTTTGCCGTGTCCTTTCCTCAATACCAAAAAGAAGGATTGGGAAACAAACTGCGTGTTTTTGCGGAAAATGAGACAGCGTTAGAAGACCTGCATCTTGCGAATGTACTGCAGCGTTTTCAAGAGTATGTACATATAACAGGTGTCAGACCCGTCAGAAAAAATCATAGCTGGGCTGTATATAAACGTTATCAGCCGGACAGCTCAGTACATCAAAAAGCAAAACGCTATTCCCAACGACATCAGGTGACTTATGAAGAAGCATGCAGTCTTATAAAATCAAAGAAAAAAGAAAAATTCCCATATATACTTTTGCACAGCGCATCCAACGGGCAAACATTCAGTTTATTTATTCAAAAAAAAGATGTTGACGAAAAACATATCCAAAACTTTTCTGCTTATGGATTAAGCACGGATTCAACAGTACCCGAATTTTGACCCAAATTTTTGGCATGTGCCTAAAAACAAGGAAATAAGCGGCTTTTAACCTGGGCTTGAAAATTTTGGGTAAAATGGGTATAATCGCTGTAAAGCAAGATATCATGCGGATAAAGCTATGTAATGTTACAGTTATCTGCCGAATAGGCAGTTTAGAAAATCAAGACGAATAGGGTTCGTACCTTGCAGCGGTTATCTGCCGAATAGGCAGTTTAGAAATTTTTTTTAAAAAAGGAGACGGTTTCCCCGTCGTTATCTGCCGAATAGGCAGTTTAGAAATGCAGCTGTGTAAGCAGTCGTTTCTTTTCGGTGTTATCTGCCGAATAGGCAGTTTAGAAATTTGGCGCATCAATATCATTAATATATGCATCGTTATCTGCCGAATAGGCAGTTTAGAAATGCAGGCTAACAATGTGTGCAATGGCTGCCAGGTTATCTGCCGAATAGGCAGTTTAGAAAACGCTGTTTTATGCACACCCTCAATTAGTATCGTTATCTGCCGAATAGGCAGTTTAGAAATATTCCACTACACTACATCATCTTATGATGCAGTTATCTGCCGAATAGGCAGTTTAGAAATGTTCCAGCAGTGGTCCCGATTAATTCGGCTGGTTATCTGCCGAATAGGCAGTTTAGAAATATCACTCGATCCGTTCCAACTACAAACGAT
>JBNMKW010000033.1:0-24582 GCA_050874545.1 Megasphaera sp.
TATGTTGTATACTAGTCATAAGAAGGACTCCTTTGTAATGGATTTATGGTGATTTCATTATACCAAAGAAGTTCCTTCTTTTTTTATATGATCCTCTTTTTAGCCTAATAAAGTTTTCCCACAATTATTTTACACTAACCCATACATATAAAAATATATTATATATACATAAGGATATACTGTTGAAAATCCTGAAGATGGTATTGGTTTACAGTCAGTATATCCTATGTTGTATACTGCTTAAAAAGACGGTTCTTTGGCAGTACGGCATGCATAAAACATCTAAAAGAGAAAAACAGTAAAAAAGCTATGTTTTATGCCAAATAGCTTGGGCATTGCTGTGCGTTAGTAATTCTTCGATGGGAATATGCGCGGGGCAGATATCTTGGCATGCCATCAAAACGAGGACAAATTTCCAAACTGCAACCGCATAATAGATAACGTGACGATTGGCGGTGCTATTCCTGTGACCATGAGGAAGACTGGTTTGTGGCTGTGTGCCAAATTTTGAGCTATTTCATAGTGTGTCAAGGGAAGATTTTGACAGAAATCATAAGATTTGCTAAGATAAAAAAATCTAAGTAGATATTCATTTATTAAGCATTTAGGAGGGATTACAATGGCACGTATTTCATATGGCTGGCCGTTGCTTATTTCATTAGCAGGAACGGTGGGGTCTCTGGCGTTTGATTCTAAAAAGGGACATATTATCTGCGGTGCTATGATGACAGGTTTATCTGTTTTACATGCGCTGCAGCATCGTAAAGCCATAGCTGTCAGCATGCAAAAGAAAATGGATCAAGCAGCGGATTACATTCGTTTTCCCCATACACAGCCTGACTTTTTCATGCGCGGCGTAGACATTGCGTTTTATATGCCGGGACGCATACGCTTGTATTGTTCCCAGTTGGAAGGCAACGAGCATTATAAGGAACATATTGCTAACTATTTGCGGGCCTTTGCCGATGTAGGACGGGTACAGCTCAATCATCTTAGTGGTTCTATTTTGATTACGTATGATACAGAAAAAATCAAGGAATATCCTGATTTAGTTCGTGTCGAAAACTATATTAAGCATCATGCACCGGATAGACATAGTACTGCAAAATAAATAAGAAATAGTAGCTGCTTTTTCCCTATAAATATTGACTTTGATAACTATATTCATATAATATATAGGTATAGGGTTCGTAAAGGAGGAGCAGATTATGAAAGGATTGGTTATTTATTCTGCGGAAAAAAGCGTAACACGGCAAGTAGCAGAAGCTATTTTTGATGAACTGTTGTTGGATAAAGACATGGCAACATTGGATAACATACCGAAAAATGTACGTGACTATGACATTGTATTTGTTGGCTTTTGGATGGAACAAGGCCGGCCTGCTGCAGAAAGTGCCGCGTTTTTGCAGTCTATGGAAGATAGGAATGTTGCTTTGTTTGGGGCTATGGATGCCGCACCGACGACAGAAGAGGCACGGAACTGTCTGCATCGCAATAGAGATTTGCTCCCTAAAAACAATACCTTTCTCGGCGGCTTTATCTGCCAGGCACAAAAAGATGGCAATCAGGTGGCGCAGCCGACGACAGGCGATATTTGGGGTGCAAAAATATTTGCCAGAGAAATGTATTATTCCTTGCGAAGTTAATAGGAGTATATTTGACAACCGCTAAAAAAGCGTTTAAAAGCAGTGATTTATACATGTTCATGAAACAATGTGTAAAATTCACTGCTTTTTTTATATAATTTTATGTCAAGAAAGGAAAAGTTTGTTATAATAAGAATTGTACAAAAAAAGGAATAAACATGTAAGGAGGTGCGACGATGAAACGGAATATAGTGCTTGTAGGCATGATGGGAAGCGGAAAAAGCCATATTGGACGCAAATTGGCACAGCGGCTGGGCTGGCAGTTTGTAGATACTGACCGGCGGATTGAACGGGCTGTCGGCATGACTATTGCTGATTTTTATAATCAGGCCGGTGAAAAATGTTTCCGTGAACGGGAAATCAATGTACTGCAGCAAGTAAGCCGCTATCATGAAGCGGTCATTTCGTTTGGCGGCAATTTCCCCATGAGTGTAGAAACATATCGCATATTACATCGACATGGTTTCATTATCGCCCTTTTGTCTGAGCCGTTTCGTGTGGAAGAACGAGTCAGCCGTCATATCGGTAAACGGCCGACGGTAGATTATGACCATTTGCGGGAATTTGTTCATCACATGATGCGCCAATGGGAAGAAATTTATCCGCATTGTGACTGTTTAGTCGATACGACGCGAGGCGGAGCCGCGCAGATTGTAGAAAACATCGTCAACAAAATAGAAGAAAAACATGTGCAGTTTGCTGCACGGGAAAAGAGGGAGATGGAAAAAAATGATTAGCAAAATTGGTGTCTTAACCAGTGGCGGTGATGCGCCGGGTATGAACGCGGCTATTCGCGGCGTAACCCGGTATGCCATTCAAAAAGGATTGGCAGTAGAAGGCATTATTCGAGGCTATGAAGGCTTGCTTAGTCATGAAACGATGCCATTGCAGCGCCGTGATGTAGGGGCGATCATTCACCGCGGCGGCACGATGCTGCGGACGGCACGCTGCTTGGACTTTTTGGAAAAAAAGACGCAGAAAAAAGCTGCTGACTATTTGAAATCATTGGAAATTGACGCGCTGGTTGTCATTGGCGGCGATGGATCCATGCGCGGAGCGCAGGCACTCAGCCAGTTTGGCATTCCAACTATCGTTATTCCCGGCACGATTGACAATGACATGATGGGAACGCAGTATACGCTGGGATTTGATACGACGATCAACACAGTATTGGAATCGGTCAACAAGATTCGTGATACGGCATTTTCTCATGACCGAGTCGCTGTTATTGAAGTAATGGGGCGGCATGCTGGTTTTATTGCGCTTCATGCCGGCATGGCTTCAGGCGCGGAAGCTGTCTTGATTCCGGAACATACAGTAGATTTACCGGCGTTATGTGAACATTTGGCAGAATCCCACCGCATGAAAAAATTGAGCAGTATCGTCATCGTGGCAGAAGGTGCGGCTAAAGGGGCCGATGTTGTAGAGTATATCAAAGAGCATACTTATTTGGAACCGGCGCTGACTGTATTGGGATATGTACAGCGCGGCGGCTCTCCGTCGGCATATGATGCGATTATGGCAGGGCTTTTTGCACAAAAAGCGGTGGACAGCCTGCTTGCCGGAACGTACAACTGCATTGTCGGACTCATTGGCAGCCGCATTGTAGCTACCCCGTATACAGAAGCAGAACATTTGAAATATCCAATCGATGAAAATATGTACCAGCTGGTTGATTGGCTGGGTCGTTAAGTGCGATACCGGGAGCAGGTATCGGTGTCATTCCCATAGGTTTTATTGATATCAGCCTATGGAAATTTTTATATCCGTATACTAGGAAGGATGGTTGCATGACATAGGGCATAGCTTCAAAAAAAGGATAACATATATACAAGGAGGCACGATAATGAAACGATACATAGGGACGCTGCTGAGTGCGCTCAGTCTGGCTATTAGTATGACAGTCGGTGCGGCGGCAGCCAATTATTCCGATGAAATGAAAATGACTGAACCAAGTAAGATTACAACACGGGAGGGAGCGGCATCAGTAGAACGAAAATTCGACCATAAAGGGACTCCGTATTTTGCCCATCCGGATATATTTCATATGAAATCTACCAGCACGCGGACGATACTAACGGGATTTCACACACTGCAGCAGTCCAGTGAATGGTCCTGTGGCCCAGCAGCCGCACTGATGGCGCTGCAGTGGTATGGTAAAGCAGGAACTTATACAGAAGAAAAATTGGCAAATTTTCGCCATTCTTTGCAGGATGTACATGTCGAAGGATTTCCTGATGGCTATCCAGGCACGACGCTGCATCAAATGGAAGATATATTTAACCGTGTAGGCGGCTTTACGTATGAAGATTCCAACACCTATAAAAAAGAAAACAAAATGCTTACACCGCAGCAGATCCAAGAAGAACTAAAGCAAGGTCATCCTATCTTAGTCGCTTGGATTGATTGGGGCGGCCATTGGCAGGTTATTATTGGTTACGACACGATGGGAACAGAAAGCACGCTGGATGATGTGTTAATTGTTGCGGATTCGTACGATGTGACAGATCACAACCAGGATGGCTATGGTATCTATCCAGCAGCCCGATTCTTTTCCGTGTTTAATATGTATGGTCAATTCCCAGAACGAGAAGGGGGAAATCAGCAGTTGTTCTTGATTCCTAAACCGATTTCTTCAAAGTGAATTTATTGCGTTAGACATTTCTATAAAAGCAAAATAAACTCTATGGTGTGGAGTTGCACATAGCCTAATTTTTACACTCCCTGTTTGCAGCAAGTATAGACTGTAGGCAGGGAGTTTTTTTGGCAAGTTATCAATGTACGCTGTACTATATATGTATTATGTAGTACAATATGATGTATGGTTATATGTGATATGCAATTATAGTAAAGAAAATTACATGCGAAATACAACACAGAAAGAAGGGTATATTATGTCCAGGTTTATGAGTAATTTGAAACGGCGTGTATCGAAAAGTCCGAAAAAAGTAGTACTTCCGGAGTCGCACAGTCGGCGTGTACTGCAGGCAGTAGAACAAATCCAGTCTGAAATGTTTGCCAGACCTATTTTAATCGGCAAGCCGCAGCGGCTGATTGAAATTGCAGCAGAATACCAGATTGATTTGGACGGCGTAGAAATTATTGATCCAGAGACGTATCCTATGTTGGATACATTCAGTCAGTACTATGTAGAGCATGCCAAGGAAGATATTTCCGTTGCCGATGCCAAAGAACTACTGAAGAAAAATACGATTCGCTTTGCTGCTTGTTTGGTAGCGTTTGATGTTGTCGATGGTATGGTTGCCGGGATTACAGATCCGTCATCGGAAGTTCTGCATGCGTCTCTGCAGTTGATTGGCGTACACCCTGGCGTTACAACCGTTTGCAGTTCGTTGATTTTAATTACAGATAAGCCGCAGTTTGGGGATGACGGTATTTTTATCATCGGGGACCCGGATGTTATCATCGAGCCGACGGCACAGCAGCTGGCAGATATTGCCGTAGCGTGTGTAGACAGAGCTAGACGAACCGTACAGACTTTGGACCCTAAAGTTGCGCTCTTATCATATTCGACGCTGGGAAGCGGCGCAGGGGAAGAAGTAGACCGTGTACGGGAAGCCGTACAATTACTGCGTGACCGTAACGTTGATTTTGCGTTTGATGGTGAACTGCAGCTGGATACAGCGTTAGTACCGCGTATTGCCCATAACAAAGCACCGGAGTCTCCCGTTGCTGGGCAGGCTAATGTCCTTATTTTCCCGAATTTGTCTGCCAGCAATATTAGTTATAAAATGTTGCAGCAGCTCTATGGTGCAACGGCTGTCGGACCGATGCTGCAGGGGCTGAAAAAACCGGTCATGGACTTGCCCCGCGGCTGTACGCCGGAAGACATCGTAGATATCGTCGCTGTTTGCTGCAGTGATGCTATCTATATGGATGAAGAACGCAAACGTGATATTGAATTTACGAGCCGGTTTGAAAAGTTAGACCGCCGCGTAGCTGTTGAAAGCAAAAACGTATCTATCCGTTTTGATGCTGAAAAATGTAAAAACTGTACGTTGTGCCGCCGCCGCTGTTCGGATGTCATGTCTATGACCGGCTATTATTCATTGGAAAGCACAGGCGACGTGCCGATTTGTGTTCATTGCGGCCAGTGTTCGCTGACCTGCATGTTTGGGGCTACCGTAGGGGTATCGCAGCAGGATAAAATTAAAGCAGCCATTCATGATCCGAAAAAGACGGTTATTTTCCAGACGGCACCGGCAGTCCGCGTTGCCTTGGGCGAAGAATTTGGTATGCCGTATGGCTCGATTGTCCAAGGAAAGTTAATTGCAGCACTGCGGGCTTTAGGCGGCAAGTATGTGTTTGATACCAATTTCGGGGCGGATTTGACGATTATGGAAGAAGCGTCGGAATTATTATATCGGCTGAAACACAAACGGGAATTATTACCGCAGTTTACAAGCTGTTGCCCCTCGTGGGTTGAATTTACGGAAATCTTTTTCCCGGAATTGATACCCCACCTGTCTACCGCTAAAAGCCCGATTAGTATGCTTAGTCCCCTGATTAAAACGTATTTTGCAGAAAAAATGAAACTCAATCCAGAAGATATTGTGACAGTCTGTGTAACCCCCTGCACGTCAAAAAAAGCAGAAATTGAACGGCCGGAACGAAACGCCGCCGGGGTTTATTGGCATAAACCGGAAATCCGTGATACGGATTATTGTATTACGACACGGGAATTAGCCAACTGGATTCGTGATGAACAGATAGATTTTGAAGCGTTGGAAGACTCATCATATGATGCAATCTTTGGAGAATCCTCTGGTGCCGGCATGATTTTTGGTGCCAGCGGTGGTGTTATGGAAGCAGCCTTGCGGACGTTGATTTATTTAGAAACAGGACGAGTTGCCGAAAAAGGCTTCCTCAACTTTACACCTATACGCGGCCTGGAAGGGGTCAAGGAAGCGGCCATTACTTTTGAAAATGAAATTTTGCATGTAGCCGCTATCAGTGGCTTGGGAAATGCCCGCAAATTTATTAATCGTCTTAAGGAAAACCATTCGTGGAAAAAATATGCATTTGTTGAAATGATGGCCTGCCCAGGCGGCTGTATTGGCGGCGGCGGTCAACCAAGAACCAAACTGCCGCAGGAAGTACCGGCTAAACGTGCTCGTATTCAATCTATTTATGAATTGGACAAAGAAAACACGATTCGTTCAAGTTGGCAGAACCAAGAACTGCAGACACTCTATGCACGTTTCTTGGGAGAGCCGTTAAGTGATACGGCAGAAGCGTTGCTGCATACACAGTATGTCAATAAACATTATATGCTCGGACGGGAAGATACGATTGGGTCTAATATATAATCCGCTGAATAAAATGGAATGTGAAAAAGGATACGAATCATGCATTTTGTGGTTCGTATCCTTTTCCTATATTTTTTCTTTGCTTTTTTGTTGCATATATAATATAATAGCAAGGTATATATATTTAGTAACGTCTAACGTTTTGATTCATTAGAGGAGTGTTAGTTCATGTCATTTGATTTTAGCCTGATTTGGAATTCATTACCGTTACTGCTGGCTGGTGCTGGTGTAACGATTGAAATCACGGCCATTGCTGTCGGCCTGGGCTTTATTTTAGGTTTGATTACCAGTGTATGCCGGTTGTCAAGTGTCAAAGTGCTGCGCGGCATTGCTATCTGCTATGTAAATATTATCCGCGGCACGCCTATGCTGGTGCAAATCTTCTTGATTTATTTTGCATTGCCCATGGTCATTGGTGAACGAATTAATCCATTTGTAGCGGCTGTAGCTGCTTGCTCCATCAACAGCGGTGCCTATGTATCGGAAATTTTCCGTGCTGGGATTCAGTCTGTTGATAAAGGCCAGATGGAAGCCGGCCGTTCACTGGGATTATCCTGGATGCAGACGATGCGTTATGTCATTTTGCCGCAGGCGTTTAAACACGTTATCCCGCCGCTTGGTAATGAATTTATTTCTATGACCAAAGAAACATCTTTGGTTTCTGTCATCGGGTTTGAAGAATTGACCCGCCGCGGCCAGTTGATTATTGCCAAGACGTATGGTTCTTTTGAAATCTGGCTTACTGTTGCTGCTATTTATTTGGTACTGACGCTGAGCATTGCCCGTCTTGTAAGCTATTTGGAACGGAGGTTTGCAACAGATGATAGAAATTAAAGGATTGAAAAAAAGTTTTGGCAGTCATCATGTATTAAAAGGAATTGACCTTACGATTCATGATAAAGAAGTGGTCGTCATTATCGGGCCGTCCGGTTCTGGTAAAAGTACAATTCTCCGCTGTATCAATTATTTGGAACAGCCCACGGCCGGTGAAATTATTGTAGACGGCATCAGCATGAGTGATGCCAAAAGTATCAATGATATTCGCAAGGAAGTCGGTATGGTATTCCAACGGTTTAATCTGTTTCCTCATATGACGGTGCTGCAGAATATTATGTTATCCCCAATCAAAACACGGGGCGTCAGCAAAGAAGAAGCAGAAAAAACAGCCATACAGTTACTGGAAAAAGTTGGCCTGGCAGATAAAAAAGATGCCTATCCGGAAACGTTGTCCGGCGGCCAGCAGCAGCGTGTGGCTATTGCCCGCGCCTTGGCAATGAAGCCCAAATTTATGCTGTTTGATGAACCTACGTCGGCATTGGATCCGGAAATGGTTCGCGAAGTATTGGATGTAATCAAAGACTTAGCTAAAGACGGCATGGCGATGGCGATTGTAACGCATGAAATGGGCTTTGCCCGTGAAGTAGCTGATCGCGTACTCTTTATTGATGAAGGTATTATTTTGGAACAAGGCAAGCCGGATGATATTTTCTTCCATCCCAAAGAAAAACGGACGCAGGAATTTTTGTCCAAAATATTATAAGATAGCAGGATAGTACGGCAATAGAATGCTTTTTGTTTGAAGTTTAAAGAAAATGAATAGTAGTGCTGCCGGCTGTGCTCGTAAAATAGTATAGTAAAAGGGCTGTAACAAAATGAACTGAAAAATCTCATTTTGTTACAGCCTTATTTTTCATGGGCAGTATATTATTTTGAGACCAGGCAGGGAGTGCGTATGTTTTGTCGAATATAACATATAGGGAAAATACGGGAAGAAATTTTTACGTATAGGCGGTGAAAATATGTATATTAAGAGCATGCATATTGAAAACTATCGAAATTTAGTCGATGTGCATATGACATTTCATGAAAAAGCTAATTATTTAGTAGGGGAAAATGCCATCGGCAAAAGCGGTTTTTTGCGCCTTCTGTCAATTATGAGCAGCGGCTGCGGAATCCGTGAAGAAGATTATGCTGATCCGGAAAAACCTATCGTTATTACGATGAAACTGCACATGCTGAATAGAGAAGATGAATATTTTGCGGATAGTCCGCAGCGACATATACAAGAAATGTGTGTGCGTATGGAAATGCATGTAGCAGATGTGTATCCGCGGCTGTATAATGCAGAAACGGGAGACGAACTGCCGCTGGCGCTGATTCGACGTATCCGCTATATCCAAAATGCTGCGATTGAACCGGAAGAAATGCATATTCCACCACAAATATACCGTGCGCTGGAAGAAAAATTGTCTGCATGGAGTCAAATGCATATCGGTGATTTGGAACCGGAAATTCGTTCATATATCCAGCATGAAGTGCAGGTAGGAAATTTGGATTCTTCATATTATGTGTGTGTTTTTTTATTATCCCGCATTCTTAGCCGCGAAGATCGACCGGTAGCAGATAATATGAAATTTATTTCCTTGGTGGCACTGCGAATTATTACGCAAATCTATATGATGACGCAAAGCCATGCGATGCCGCTGGAACATACGCTGATTATTGATGGACAGCAGCGACGTTTTTTGCCGCTGATTATTTCTATTGATGAACCGGAAGTGCATTTGCATCCCTATATGCAGCGTTCTATTTTGACGTATTTTAAAAGCCTGCTGGATAATCAAGACAATCGTTTCCGCGAATTAATGCAAGACCTGTTTCAAATCGACGGGTTGCGGGGCCAGTTGTTTATTGTAACACATTCTACGGATTCGTTGGTGGATGATTACCGCAATATTGTCCGGCTGTATCGGGATAAAAACCACAATGTATGTGCCGCCTGCGGCGCAACATTTCAGTTTAGTGAAGAAATAGAAAAACACTTGATTATGCATTTTCCGGAAGTCAAAGAAGCGTTATATTCACGGAGCGTACTGATTGTTGAAGGAGAAACGGAATACGGTTGTTTCCGGTTGTTTGGCAAGATGTTGGCACTGCCTTTTGATTACTATGGGATTTGCCTTATTAATGCTCGCGGGGAAAGCTCAATTCCCAAGATTAAAAAATTATTGGAATATTTTAGGATTCCCACGGTAGCGTTGTTTGACGCTGATGTAAAAAGCAGTCGTAAAGGGGAAAAAGGCGTGTATTTTACAGACCATATCTGTTTTGAAATGGATTTGGCAAAGATGATGATTGATAACGGGAAACGACGGGAACTGGATCGAATTATCAACACGGCAAATGGTGAACATGCGCGTGCTACGTCGGATATGCTGAAAAAAGCGTGCCGCAAGCTGGATATAAATTATCATGAGTATCCGCCCAAAATGCTTTGGCATGTCAATGCAAGAAATACAAAGGCGTTGTATATTTATTATTTTGCTTGGCTGTACAGCAACAAAGGCGTTATTTTGGGACGCTTGATTGGTCAGTCCCTGCATTTGAAAACAATTCCGCCGGCTTTTGTCCGCGTCATTCAGGCAGCTGGACAGCTGGCAAAAGTATGATAAAAATGGCTTTTAGTTTGAAGTAAAAGGTGATACATGCGAAGCTGCCGTTTTGGTGCGGCAGCTTTGTACGTGTTGCAGGAGTAGTGTATGAAACTTTTTATAGCAGAAAAACCAAGTATGGCCAGAGAGCTGGCAAAATGCCTGCCGCAGCCGCAGCAACGAAAAAACGGCTATATTGTAACAGGCGGCGGCATCGTAACATGGGCATACGGTCATGTCCTGCAGCAGGCAGAACCACAGGATTATGATCCCAAATATAAACAATGGCGGGAAGAAGACTTGCCGATTATTCCTAAAAAATGGAAGCTTCTTGTTAGTCCGGACAGTAAAGACCAGTTTGATCTTATTTGCCGACTAATTAAAAAGGCCGATACGATTGTCAATGCCGGTGACCCGGACCGAGAGGGACAGCTGCTTATTGATGAAATTTTGGATTATGTCGGTAATACTAAGCCGGTAGAACGAATTTTGCTCAACGCATTAGATGAAAAAAGTATTATGGAATCGTTACAGGATTTACGGAATAATACGGATTTTTGTCATTTAAAGGATTCAGCATTGGCTAGAAGCCGGGCAGATTGGCTGATTGGCATGAATTTGTCACGAGCTTATACGCTGGCGGCACGCCGCCAGGGGCATCGCGTCGTTTTTCCGATTGGCCGCGTCAAAACACCGACATTGGCACTTGTCGTACGGCGACAGAGAGAATTGGATAATTTCAAGCCAGTAACCTATTATGTCGTCAAAGCCGTATTTCATCATGAACATGGCGATATACCGGCACAGTGGCAGCCGAAGGATACGCAGCAGGGACTGGATGCGGAAGGACGCTGTCTGGACGAAAAAGCCGCTCAAGAAATTTTATCCCGTCTGCAGGCGCATCCCTATGGACAAATCATGGAAAGTAAAACAAGTCGAAAAAAAGAAGCACAGCGTCTGCCGCTGTCACTGTCAGCCCTGCAGGTGCTGGCAGGAAAACGATACGGCTATACGCCGCAGCAAGTATTGGATACGGCGCAGGAGCTGTATGAACGAAAACTGACGACATATCCACGTTCAGATTGTGAATATTTGCCGCTGAATCAGCGAAAAGACAGTCAGCGAATTGTAGCTAATCTCCAACAAATCTCAGGAAAGATGGCAGCATGGGCAGCCCATGCAGATACTAAAATAAAAAGCAGAGCATGGAATAACAGCAAAATTACGGCACATCATGCGATTATTCCTACGACGGTTTCTTGTCCCTTTGCAAAGCTTTCGACGATGCAGCAGCATATATACGAATTGGTTGCCCAGGCATACTTGGCACAATTTTATCCTGTTCATGAATATGACCAGACGCGCATTTTGATTGAAGCGGCTGATGAAATTTTTGCAGCGCATGGCAAGACGATCCTCATCATGGGATGGAAAGAGTTGTATCAAAGTGATAAAAAGAAACCAGAAGACGATGATACGCACGAACTCCCTGCTGTACGCAAAGGCAGTCAAGTACAGTATCAAAACGGGCAGGTAGATAAAAAAGCAACGAAACCGCCACCGCGTTTTACGCCGTCTACACTGCTGGCAGCGATGAAAGAAATTTATAAATATGTCAAAGACGAAACACTGAAAAAGAAATTGAAAGAAGTGCAAGGCATTGGTACAGAAGCGACGCGGGCGACGATTATCAATGAGTTGATTACTAGAAAATTCCTGGTAGCGGAAGGTAAAAAGAAATATTTGCGGCCAACCGATAATGCGTATCTGTTGGTAGATTCTTTGCCAGAATCCATGCTCTATCCGGATGAAACAGCCGTATGGGAAGAACGATTGTATCAGATGAGCATGGGACAGGACAACATTACGTCTTTTCTGCACGACCAATTTTCTTTTTTGGACAAGCTTCTTACGGCAGCGAAGACGGCAGTCATTAAGTTGGCCGGCGGCAAGATTTGTCCTGTCTGCGGCAGTATCATGATGAAACGTCATGGCAAATACGGTGATTTTTATGGATGCAGTAATTTTCCTTCCTGCCGTCATACAGAGCCTATCGAGGGCGAAAAAAGATTGCCGCCTAAGCAGCTGGATACAACATATGCTTGTCCCAGATGTAAAAAAGGGTACTTCCAAAAACGCAGTGGCCCATACGGACCTTTTTGGGTGTGCAGTACAGAAGGATGTCATACTAAATGCGCTGATGTAAACGGTAAACCCAGTATTTATGCAAACCGGCAATAAATTTACTATGTACCTAATATAAAAATATCTTGCTAGGAAGGAAGCAGTATGCAGAAAGGAGGACGGGGCAATGGACTCATTTCGTGCCAAAGAATTATGCCGACACAAGCAGTACCAAGCTGTACTGGCAATGTATCAAAACGGCCGTCCCAATACATCTTGGACGTGTTGGGATTATTATTACTATGCTTACGCGCTGCAAAAAACAAAAAATTATGCCAAAGGACATGAAATTGCTCGTTTGGGTATGATTGCTTTTCCACAGTTTACAAGGCTGCATCATAGCTACTGCTGGTGCCTGTATTATCTGTATATTCAAAGATATGACGAAAAACGGGATAATCCTCATCAGTTTCGTCGAGCGGCTGATGCTGTTTTGAAGTACAGCCGTCAGGAGTCCTATTCACCGTATACGCTGACGGTATGGAAAGTTGTTGACAGCCTGCGGGGCAGGTCAGGGCATACAGCTGCAGAAATTAGCCGGTATTTGGAAAAACTTGATCCGGACCTTCTTTCAGCAGAAGAAGGTATACGCAGCCGCAATGGTCAAACCGTGCAGATTGCGTCAGAAAAGGAACGATGGTATTCGCTGCGCAGTCGATTTTTGGTAAAAGAAGAAAAATACGAGGCTTGTATTTCTTTATGCCAAGAAGCACTGCGGGTTTTTCCTCAGCTTCATCACGACAATGAAATATGGTTTTCGTATCGCATTGCTTTGTGCCGCCTGCGAATCGGCCAAATTGATGATGCTGTACAAGAATTTCAGCATCTGTTGCAGTACAAGGAGCATTGGATTATATACCGTGGGCTGTTTTACTGTGCTGAAGCACGGCATGACCGGCAGGCTATGCTGCAGTACGGCGCGGCAGGTATGCTGACAGGTATGCAGTTTGCCGAAAAAATGAATTTCATTGCGCAACTGGCAGATACACTGCAGAAAGATGGTAAAGAGATGATGGCCTTTGCCCATTATGTGTTTATGATGAAGCTGCGTGAACAGCGTGGCTGGCATATTTCTTCTACGCTGCGGCAGCATGTTGCTTCCTATCAGGTACCTGTGCCAACATGGAATACACTGCTGGATACGTTGTATCCGTTTTGGATTTCCTGCAGGCATGCCGGAGAAGATCCTGTATATGGTACGATTGAAACTATTTTGCCAGGAAATACTGGGGGATTTATTAAAACCTATGAAGGTTCTGCCTATTATTTTAAAACAACTTCCGTGTATCGGACGGAAGCTGTCCGCGGATTGTATGTCAGTTTTTATGTGCAGGAAGGCAGAAAGGGACCGCAGGAAACGGCTAAGAGAGCCATAGATATCATGCCTGCAGCGCAAAAAACGTATGAAAGTATGCACTAAATTTTGCTTGGTTAGATGAATTGTATTATAATGAAACATAACCATACCAATACGTATATGAAAAGAAAGCGAGTGGCAGTATGATATTATCAGGTAGAGAAATTGTTAAACATCTTGGCAAAGAAATCGTTATTACGCCGTTTCATCCGGAACGGGTCAATCCGAATAGTTATAATTTGTCTTTATATAATCAATTGATGATATACGATCATCATGAGCTGGACATGGCAAAACCGAACCCGGCTACGACAATTACGATTCCCGAAGACGGCTATGTGCTTCAGCCTAATAAATTATATTTGGGTCGGACAAATGAATATACTAAAACAGAAGGATATATTCCTATGTTGGAAGGCCGTTCATCTGTTGGCCGGTTGGGGGTATTTATTCATGTAACGGCGGGCTTTGGTGATGTAGGTTTTGCCGGATATTGGACGTTGGAGATTTTTTGTGTGCAGCCGATTCGCATTTATCCCAATGTAGAAATTTGTCAGATTTATTACCATGATATTGATGGTGAATATGACACGTATAAGCATGGTAAATATCAGAATAATACAGGCATTCAGCCGAGTATGTTGTGGAAGGATTTTCAAAAAAAGAACAAGTAGCTGGTTAGGTAATGAGTATGCGTTGCTGTGCAGCGCATGGGGAAAGGGTGGACGCTATGAAGAAAATCGCCATCACCGATATAAAAGGAATTCGTATAGGCAATGCCCAACAAAAAGAAGCTGGTACAGGCTGTACCGTTATTATCAGTCCGCAAGGCGCCCCTTGCGGTGTCGATGTACGGGGCGGCGGTCCGGCGAGCCGTGAGTTGGAACTGCTTAATCCGACAGCCAATGCAGACCGAATCCACGCCGTGCTTCTAAGCGGCGGCAGTGCGTATGGGCTGGATGCGGCAAGCGGCGTGATGAAATATTTAGAAGAACATAATATAGGGTTTGATACGAGAATTTGCAAAGTTCCCTTAGTCGTGGCTTCTTGTATTTATGATTTAGGCTGTGGTCAAAATGTTCGCCCTGATGCACAAATGGGATATGATGCCTGTGTCGCGTCGGAATGCAATGCATTTACCGAGGGCTGTCAAGGTGCTGGTACTGGTGCAACCGTTGGAAAATTATGCGGCCCGGCGTATATGATGAAATCCGGCATCGGTGCCTACGCTGTTCAAGTCGATGATCTGCAGGTTGGAGCCGTCGTTGTAGTCAATGCCGTTGGTGATGTGCTGGGGGAAAACAACCAAATTATCGCTGGCATGCGTCGTGCCGACGGTATCGGATTTGCTGATTCCAGACGGGTTATGCTGGAAGAACATGGCCGGACTGAAACACTTTTTTCACAGCGCGATGCAGCGACAACGAATACGACTATTGGTGCTGTTGTTACCAATGGGAAGTTTGACAAAGCGCATATGAAAAAAATTGCCGCTATGGCCAGCAACGGTATCGTTCGTACCATCTGTCCAGTCAATACGACGGCAGACGGTGATTCCCTGTATGCCATGAGCGTAGGAGAGATACATGCCGAAGTCAGCTTGACCGGAACCATTGCTTCTTATGTTGTAGAACAAGCCGTGCGCCGGGCTGTGCGTACCGCAATTACCAGCTATGGTGTGCCAGCGATGGATTCATTACGTTAGATGAATTAAAAAAAGTAAATACATATTGGAGCAGAAATAGACATATTAAGTCTACCTGCTCCGTTTTTTTATGAAATATGATTAGAACGGTTATAAGTCACAGCCTAATATACAAGCACTTGTTTTTTCTACAACGTACAATACAAAAATTTTAATCTATTTCTAATCTTATTTTAATCTAATTTTAATCTTCATCTGCTATAGTAAAGGTATATTCAAAATGACGGAGGTATACCGCATGGATGATAAAGAACTAGGCAGACTTGGTGAAGAAGCTGCCGCACAGTATATTTGCTCACAGAAACACTATACACTTCTTTGTAAAAATTACCGCAGCCGTCTGGGTGAAATTGACTTGATTGCCCAAGATAATAACGTAATTGTCTTTATTGAAGTAAAAACCCGCAAGTCCCGACAGTACGGCCAACCTGCAGAAGCTGTCGAAAAACACAAGCAGCATAAAATTACGCTGACAGCCAAATCGTATTTAGCTCAGTATGGGTTGTGGTATAGGCCCTGTCGTTTTGACGTTGTTGAGGTCATACCATCTGCTGCAGGATTTCGTATTCATCATATTCCCCACGCTTTTTGGAGCGTAGAATAAGGAGTTGTTTATGTTTGCGCGTATATATGGTGCGACCATTTTAGGATTGCACGGCAATATTATTACTGTTGAAACAGATATTTCTAATGGTCTGCCAGCATTTGAAATCGTTGGTCTTGCTACAACATCTGTTAAAGAATCTAAGGAACGAGTCCGTTCAGCTATAAAAAACAGCGGTTATGAATTTCCTATGCGCCGTATTACTGTTAACTTAGCTCCTGCTGACCTCAAAAAAGACAGTGCAGGGCTAGACACAGCTATTGCTGTCGGCATTATGGTATCCAGCGGCCAGATTCCGGCAGAGAGATGCCAGCAGATGATGTTTATTGGTGAATTGGCGTTAGACGGCAACATCCGGCCCGTAACGGGAATTTTGCCCATGATTTTACAAGGAGTAGCAGACGGATTTCATACATTTTTTGTTAGTACAGATAATGCAGATGAAGCACTCCTTTGCAGTGACGCTGTTATTTATGCTGTATCTTCTTTTTCGGATATTATTGAGCATTTATTAGGAACAACACGACTTTCTCCGACAGTGTCTACAACTTCACTACGTCATGAGACGGATTATACGGTCGATTTCTCTGAAGTTCAAGGACAGTTCACCGCTAAACGTGCATTGGAAATCGCTGCTGCCGGCGGGCATAACGTACTGATGATTGGCCCGCCCGGCTCGGGAAAAACAATGCTTGCTAAACGCATTCCTACAATTTTGCCGCCAATGAATCAGCAAGAATCGTTGGAAGTTACTAAAATTTACAGTGTAGCCGGTTTATTCAAACAATCTCACATGATGTCCGTTCGTCCTTTTCGCAGCCCGCATCACACTATTTCTACAGCAGGATTGATTGGCGGTGGTTCCATTCCCAAGCCGGGCGAAGTGACACTAAGCCATAACGGGGTTCTCTTTCTCGATGAGCTGCCGGAATTTCCTCGTTCTGTATTAGAAGTACTGCGACAGCCATTGGAAGACGGCATTGTCCATATTGCCCGTGTCAACGCAGCATTGTCTTATCCGGCTCGTTTTGTCTTAATTGCCGCCATGAATCCATGCCCTTGCGGCTTTCTTGGTGATAAAGATCATCCTTGTACGTGTACAACAGGGGAAATTCGCCGTTATGCCCGAAAAATTTCCGGGCCGCTGTTAGACCGCATCGACTTACATGTTACAGTGGAACGCCCCAAATACACTGAACTCATAACAGAGATTCCTCAAGAATCCTCTACCGCTATCCGCAACCGTGTGTTAGAAGCACGAAAGATTCAAGAAGAACGGCTTAGTACCTATGGACTCAGCTGCAATGCCCATATGGGACATCGGGAAATTAAAGAAACCTGTCCGCTTACGCAAGAAGCCCAAACATTACTAGAACAAGTTTTTAATAAACTAAAGCTCAGTGCCCGCAGCTATGACCGTATTATCAAGGTATCCCGAACGATTGCCGATTTATCTCATTCAGAAAAAATCAGCGATATACATGTTGCTGAAGCCGTTAGTTACCGTAATACGTTACAGAGGATGTGATACTATGACAGCGACATCACCGGAATCAGAACGTTTATATACAGCTGCGCTTCTTTCCATCCCTCATTTAGGCTCCCGCAGTATTCGTGCACTAGTAGCTCTGTTTGGCTCTGCAAAAGCAGTATGGGAAACGCCGGCATTAACACTGCAAGAAGCCGTTGGATTATCTGATAAAACAACGCAGTCTATCCAACACTATCGGTCTGACTATGATTGGGATAAACAACTGCACGATCTTCAAACATACCAGGTTCATCTAGTATCGCTGTGGGAAAACACCTATCCGGCGGCACTGCAGCAAACGTTCAATCCGCCAGTAATTTTATATTATCGAGGACAGCTTCCGCAAACTGACCGAACAGCTGCTATCGTTGGTGCTAGAAAAGCTACTCCGTACGGTCTAAATGTATCACAAACTATTGCGGCAGATATGGCCCGGCATCAGATTACTGTCGTCAGCGGCGGTGCCAAAGGCATTGATACCAAGGCACATCAAGGGGCATTGGCAGCAAAAGGAAAAACGATTGCTGTAATAGCTAACGGACTGGATATCTCATATCCTCGCGACAACAAACGGCTTTTTGCTGAAATAGCCGATACCGGCGGTGCTGTTATTAGTGAGTACTCTTTTGGCATGCGCCCGCTAGCTATCAATTTTCCTGCCCGCAACCGTATCATTGCAGGACTTTGCCGGTGTACTGTAGTCATTGAAGCGGCACTTCGCAGCGGCTCATTGATTACAGCTGATTTTGCCTTGGAAGAAGGAAGAGATGTCTTTGCCGTTCCTGGCAGCATTTACTCTGCGATGAGCAAAGGAACGCATGAACTTATTCGTAAAGGAGCTGGCATCCTCACGCAAGTAGAAGACATTTTGCAGGAATATGGCTGGGATCAAGCGAAAAAAGCACCAACTTTACAGCCAACATATACGCTTACACTGGAAGAATCAGCCGTTCTCAATGCAATTTCTTATGATGAGGTTATATCACGTGAAATGTTAACGGTTAAAACCAAATTGATGCCAGCTCAGTTGAGTCCCATTATATTAAAATTACAATTACAAGGACTTGTGGAAGAAATTAACACGGCCTTGATTCGAAAAAAATAATAGGTACAGCAACATATAAAAGAATATTCAAAGAAAAAATCATTTACTTTTTTTCATAATAATAGCGTGTCCACATAGTTATTTCAGATAATGACGGATGAGGTGTCATGGTTTCACTGAGGGTATAGACGGATTTTGGGTCTAAATACCGGGTCAGGGGGAGTTGACGCAGGTACTCTGCTGTAGGAGAGGCAATAGCTGGCTGGATGGGGACAATGGTTTGCAGACCGCAGGAGAGCAGGTTGATGAAAGGCTGCAACAGGATAGATGCTTCCTGGCCGATGATATGAGCCCCCAATATGTGCTTTGTTTTTTTATCGATGACCAGTTTGACAAAGCCGTCGTCTGCTTGGCCGGGTTCGTAGCCTAGAGCATACCCTTTGGCAGCGGACGAATAATGATTATAGGCGGTTTCTACGGCATAGCCGGCTTGGTGAGCCTGCTGTTCTGTCAGACCTACATGCGCGGCTTCCGGATAGGTATAGGTGATGGCAGGAACATGGTCGTACTGGGCCCAACGCCAGTTTTCCGGAGTATTGCCGGAAAAGAGATTATGGGCAATAATTTCGGCTTCATAGTTGGCTTTGTGACGAAACGGAGCTTTGCCATTGACGTCGCCCAAAGCCCAAATACCTTCGGCGCTGGTTTCGAGAAATTCATTGGTTAGAATATATCCGCGGGAATCTGTTTGTATCTCCGTATGTTCCAAATGCAGTAAATCCGTCATCGGACGAATTCCTGGTGCTACTAAAATTTCTTCAGCCTGTACGGTCAGGGGCTGCTCCGTCGAGCGGTCTTGGCAGATGAGAATTTTTTCTCCGTTTTCACTGCGTACAGATACGGTGTCCTGGTTGAGATGAACGGTGACGCCGGTGTTTTGGAATTGCTGCAAAAGAAATGCCGAAATGTCTTCGTCTTCTTTGGGAAGCAGGCGGACATTATGCTGTATGAGTGTAACGCAGGTACCGGCAGTGCTGAATACATGCGCAAATTCACAGCCAATGGGGCCGCCGCCAATAATAATTAAGCTTTTATACGGCTTTTTAGGGTACGCATTGCCAAATAATGTTTCTGATGTAATATATCCGGTATCTTCTAAACCGGGTATGGCAGGAATGATCGTACGAGCGCCGACACCGATAAAAATTTTTTCGCCATGCAATGGTTGTGTTTTACCGTTGTGTAGTGTAACAGATACTTCTTTGGGCCCGCAAAATGCAGCGGTACCTTCATATATATCTATATTAGAAAATTGATCATAATAGGTTTTAATACTTGCATTTTCATGTACCTTTTTCCAAAGTCGTTTTGACATGATTTGCCAATCGAGTCGAACATGGTCGGCTGTTACGCCAATATGCTGACTGTGGGCTATATCTCGTACGGCATTGGCTGCCGTGACCATGACTTTAGTAGGAATGCAGCCGCGATTTAAGCAAGTGCCACCCAAAGGTCCGCGTTCGATAATAGCAATACGCAGTCCTTGGCGCAACGCCGCATCGGCAATGATATTAGCGGAACCGGTACCGATAATAATAACATCATACTGCTTCATAGCACATAAACACCTCCGAAACGCATCTAAAAGTATATTAAAATTGTATACATTTAGTATACAAAAAGATAGAAAACTTGGCAAGAATAAAGAATATAAAAAGATTTATACCCTTGATTATGGTTTGACTTTTTTATGAATCGTGTTACCATAACAATATCATTAGAAAAACCATAAAGAATAGAGGAGTGGTTTGATATGGAAATGAAAGAATTGGTAACAAAATATCGTGATTATGTTCGGGATATACGCCGTGAATTTCACCAGTGCCCGGAACTGAGCATGGAAGAAGTCGAAACAACAAAGCGCATTGCAAAAAAATTAGATGAAATGGGTATTCCCTATGAAATAGATACGGAAAAAAATACAGGGTTAGTGGGGATTATTAAAGGAGCGCATGAAGGAAAAGCCGTAGCACTGCGTGCTGATATTGATGCCTTGCCTGTTACGGAAACGACAGGTCTTCCCTTTGCGTCTAAAAACGTTGGCAAAATGCATGCCTGCGGTCATGACAACCATATGGCAATGTTGTTGGGCGCCGCAAAAATGCTGCTTGATATGAAAGATGAAATATATGGTACAGTATACCTCGTATTTCAGCCAGCAGAAGAAATCGGCGAAGGGGCACCGTATATGATGCGTTTTGGCGATTGGTTCTCCAAAGTCGGTGCTATTTTTGGCGGTCATATTTGGGCGGATACGCCTGCCGGCAAGATTAGTGCATGTTCCGGTCCGTTTATGGCAGCAACGGATAAATTTACTATCAAAATTCATGGTAAACAGTCTCATGGCTCTCAGCCGCAGGCCGGTATTGACGCCGTTGTCGTTGGCTCAGCCATGGTTATGAATCTGCAGACATTAGTATCCCGTCAGTTTGGCGCTGTAGATCCTGTTGTTGTTACTGTTGGCACATTTAAAGGCGGCGACCGTTGGAATATCGTCGGCGGCGAAGCGTATTTAGATGGAACGACACGTTACTTTGATAAAAATATTGGCAAAGAATTAAAAGAAAAAATGGAACGCATTGTCAAATCGACAGCTGAAGCATATGGGGCAACAGCAGAATTAGATTACACGTATATTGTACCGCCGACAGTCAATGACGCAGCTTGTACAGATATAGTTAAACAAGCTGTTACCGAAGTACTGGGAAAAGACGCCTTGTATGATCATGATTTGGTTATGGGCGGTGAAGACTTTGCGTTTTATCAGGATAAAAAGCCAGGCAGCTTTATGCTTGTTGGTACATATAACCCAGCATGCAATGCCGTATATCCCAACCACAGCAACTATTTTACATCGGATGAATCGATTCTTTCCGGTGGTTCCGGTGTCTATGCACAAACGGCAATTGATTGGCTGAAAGCAAATAAATAATATACAGTGATTTTAAAAGTTCTCAAACCGATAGGCTTGGGAACTTTTTTTTGCGATGGTGATAATTTATGTACCATATGTATTCGCATATATTGACGAAACCAAACAAGGAAACGTATAATAAAGATTGCATATACCATGCAACATATATGCATAAAGAGAGAGACTAAAGGGGAGAGTATGATGAAGCGAAAAAAGATATGCATGTTGTCAATGATTATGACCATGGGAACGATAGGGGCATTGGCTGCCAATCCATTTGTCGATGTACCGACAGACAGCTGGTCGTATCAGTCCGTAGTTACCTTGGCTGATGCTGGTGTCATTCAAGGCATAGACGGACAATATTTCCAAGGGGGACGAACAATTACCCGCTATGAAGCAGCAGAAATGACAGCCAAAGCTATGGCACATATGGACAAGGCTTCAGTAGAACAACGCGCCTTAATCCATCGCTTGGCTGATGAATATGCAGACGAATTACAGTCACTTGGCGTGCGGGTTGCGGCATTGGAACATAAAGTCGGGAATGTCAAACTTAGCGGCGATGCTCGTGTACGGTTCCGCAGCCAAAGTCAGGGACGAAATGGCAATTCCTTGGGAAAGAAAAATGACAATTCTTGGGATTATCATGTTAATCTCAATGCGAATGCGCAGGTCAATGACCATGTACAGGTACATTATCAGCTGACAACGGATGAACAGGGATTTGCAGACAACACGGCAGCACAAGAAAAGAAAAACAATCCCTTTACGCGTCTGGCCAATGTCGAATACACGACAAATCATTGGACGACGACCGTAGGCCGGTATACCTATAAAATGGGCGGCGGTATGGGACTGCAGTACAGCCATGCCTTTGACGGCGCACAAGCTTCATATCGCAGTGGGAATTGGAAACTGACTGGTGGCTATGGTAAATTCAAAAAAGACAGTGACTTTATATTTTCCAATATCATCGACAGAAAAGGACAAGATTTGCAGAATCTAAAAGCCGGCTATGCTATGTTGGACGGTTCCTTTGGCCGTGTCGGTGCTGGTGTATATTACAACCAATTCAATCATTCCGGTAGTGCCGATGAAACGCCGACAACGGCGATGGCAAAAAATTTAGATTATATTGTAGGCGGCTATTTGTCCGTGAATATAGCTAATTCTTGGAGTGTACTGGGTGATTATCAGCGTATTTTTAAACAGAATGAAACAGCAGCCGATCAAAATGCCGATTTGTGGGGAGCTAAAGTAAGCTATGGCAAAGCCGTTCCATCGGTGAAAGGGTCTTGGACAGGTTGGCTGGAATACATCGATGCCGATCCGTATGCGTTGTATGGATTTGCCGGTTCTTGGCGGTACGGCGATATGCTGGACAATATCCGTTCTTGGGGTGCCGGTATTACCTATGTGTTGGACAAAAACGTCGTTCTCACGGCAGGTCAAACCTTTGGCTCTCAAGCCAAACGCGGTGGCGATCCCAGCGAATTTACGAATATCGAAGTCAGCTGCTTCTTCTAAAGGCAAGGGCAATCAGGTTTCGTTTTATCACTATATACATATCATAAGCAAGAGCTGTTGTGTAGGCAACAGCTCTTTTTGGCATACATGAAATAAAAATATTTAATTTTTTTCAAAATACCCCTTGAAAAATTATCAGGGGGGGGGGGAGTATAATTATTCATGTATAATGTTTTCCAACCTATATGGCGCAATATTATATAGAGGGTACGAGATTTGAAAAAAGAAAGAAGGAGTCTTTGTGAACGCAAACGATAAACATACGCTGTTGGCAAAAAAAGTCTTGCTTGCTGTAGTAGCAGCCAGTGTCATGGGGAGTTTTGGCGTAAGTGCCGAAGCGGCCGACCAAAGCACGACCACTGTTTTGGCTCAGGAACAAAACAACGGTAACTCCAATGGAGATTTTAGTAACGGAGCAGAACAAAAAGTCGAAAATGCAACATACGATAAGATTATTGTTCGAAACAAAACGAAGGTAACACTAACAGATAGTACCATAACCGGTCGCAAAGAAGAACATCATGATCCGGAAGATTCAGATGGTTCATATCATGGAGGCCTAACACATGCCGATGTTGCGGCTCAAATACAGAATGAAGGAACGCAGTTAATTGCGAAGGATGTAAAATTTACTGGTGAAGTAAGTGCTGATTCAGGCAGTAAAGTCCAGATTACCGGCGGCAGTGTTAAAGCTGGAAACTACTATTATAAAGATGGCACAACAGAAAGCTTAGCGACAGAAATAGGGGCCCGTGATAGGGGTATCATTACGCTGGACAACGTAGATATTCAATCCAACTTAGGTGCCTTTGACGGTGGTGAAATTCACGTTAGCAACTCGAATGTCAATGCGAAGTATTCCATTTATGCTGAGGGTGATGACACGAAGATTACCTTAAACAGTCCTAACGGTACCATTAACGTAGGCGAATTGGGTATTGAAGCCGATAATGGTGCAAACATTACTATTAACGGCGGTAATGTCAATACATCCTATTTAATTGCTGATGGTAATTTTAATAGTGACAAGGATAATACGAATACCGTAATTACGCTCAATGGTAGTAAAAACGATATCTATACTGTTACAAAAGATATTGATGCTGAGAATGGTGGTACGATTCAGATTACTGGTGGTACAGTTAACGCGAAGAATATTATTTTTGCTGACGGCGAGAAATCAGCTATTACCTTAAACAGTACGAACGGTACCATTAACGTGGGTGAGTTAGGTATTGAAGCCGA
>JBNMKW010000034.1:0-24326 GCA_050874545.1 Megasphaera sp.
GGAAGATTTCAAAATACAGTTGGCCGCTTACAATCGACGATATAATCGGTTTCCCATGCGTCCGTTAGGATGGAAATCTCCGAAAGAATGTCTGCGTTCTCTTTTAGCGAAGGTGTAACATATGATTGACAAACCTACACGTTTTCTTGAATATACAAAAAAGGCCGGTATTGTTGACTTGCCTTACTCCCTCCCCTATAATAAAAGGCGGCAAAAATTCCCCCTGACGAAATATGCAGGGTACTAAGGAGTGCTTGATACAGATGGATTTTATGAAAGAAGCGATTACAGAATCAGCAAAGAATTTGGATACCGGACATGGCGGCCCTTTTGGTGCTGTCGTCGTTAAAGACGGTACTATTATTGGCCGCGGTCACAATGAAGTCATCAAAAACAATGATCCAACATGCCACGGCGAAATGCAGGCCATTCGTGACGCCTGCCGTAATCTCGGCACGTACGATTTATCCGGCTGTGACTTGTATACATCTGCCCAACCTTGTCCGATGTGCCTATCCGCTATTATTTGGGCTAATATCAAAACCGTATATTACGGCAATACCGCTAAAGATACAGCTGCCATTGGCTTTCGTGATGATTATATATATCAGTTTATTGAAAACGGCTGCAAAAATACAGACGTTTTATCTCTGACACAGCTGGATCGGGATGAAGCTAATAAAATATTTGCCGCGTATAAAGAAAAAAATATGACTATTTACTAAGACGCCTGTATATATCAAAACGTCTGACATGATACCAATTAGATCCGCATACAGACAGGCCGCAGCAAATAACATACAAAAAGGGAACTGTGCATGCAGGAAATACTTCTGCATGCAACAGCTCCCTTTTTCGTTTAATACCGCCGTTCTTTCATACGGCGTTCTATATCCCGTTTCGCTTCTTTTTCTGCCAATGCTTGTCGTTTATCATACAGTTTTTTCCCTGTGACAAGGGCAACAGTTACTTTTACTCTGCCTTTTTTGAAATAGAGGTTTAACGGTATCAGCGTGTAACCTTTTTCCTTGATTTTCCCCAGCAGCTTGGTAATTTCGTACCGGTGCATCAGCAGCTTGCGGGTCCGCAGCGGGTCATGATTAAAGCGATTTCCTTGGTCATACGGACTGATATGCATACCCAGGAGCAGGATTTCACCGTTTTCAATGCGGCAGAAACTGTCTTTGAGATTAACTTTTCCCTGACGCAGTGATTTTACTTCTGTTCCTGTCAGAGCAATGCCTGCTTCATAGGATTCATGAATGAAATAATCATGACGGGCTTTACGATTATCTGTAATATATTTTACACCGCTTGGTGACTTTGCCACTGTATATTCCTCCTATTTTCTCTTGGACTTTCTCCCTTTGCGGCTCTTACCTTTTTTACCGCGTCCTTTTTTATTTAATTTTTTATCTTTTTTGTTCTTCCTGCCTTTTTTACCAGCAGCACCGGCAAACCAGTTCCGCTTGGTTTCTTCTTTTTTGCCGCCGTTTTTATGGCGCCGTTCTGCACTGACAGCCATCATATGCTGCAAATCACTAAGAGATTCAACGACACCTGGAACAAAATCAATTTCACATTTTTCGGTATTAACTTTTGCCAGCGTCACTTCCATGGGATCTCCCAACCGGAATATGTTGCCGCCGTGCTGGCCGCGCATCGTATAGGTCGCTTCATCAAATGCATATACATCATCCGTCAACAACGAAATATGTACCAAGCCTTCAATACCGTTTTCCAGGCCAACAAACAAACCAAAAGACGTAATACCGGTAATACGAGCCGGAAACGGCTGTCCGATAAACGGCAGCATGTACTGTGCTTTCTTCAAATCATCTGTTTCTCGTTCCGCTTCCACGGCAATCCGTTCGCGTGAACTAGCCTGGTCTGCTGCGATGGTATGATACGACAAGGACATCTGTGCTTCTTCTTCAGTCAGCTTTCCTTTTTGCTGATACTGGCGAATCAGGCGATGCACCATCAAATCCGGATAACGGCGAATCGGCGAGGTAAAATGCGTATAGCATGCCGATGCCAAGCCAAAATGGCCGACATTGTTGGTCGAATAGCGTGCCTGCTGCATAGACCGCAGCGCAATAGTCTGAACAACGGCTTCGGCATTTGTCCCTTGGGAAAGAGTCAACAGCTTTTGGAAATCAGCTGGTTTTACTTCGTCGCCAGTCGGTACGGGCAAAGAAAATGTGGACAACACAGTCCGCATCATTTCCAGGCGTTCCGGTTCAGGTATTTCATGAATCCGATATACAGAAGGATTTTCACTGTCCCGCAAATACGATGCAACGGTTTCATTGGCAATCAACATAGATTCTTCTACGATTTGTTCGGCAATCGTCCGCTCCCGTTTTTCCAACCGCAGCGGCGTACCTTCCGGGTCGAGAATAATTTTATATTCTGGAAAATCAAAATCAATAGCTCCGCGGCGAAGGCGCATCTGTTTGAGAATCTGCGCCAGTTCCTGCAAATTCCGCAGCATTGGCATAAAGGCCTGCAAATCGTCCGGTATAATATCATCCAGCAGTGCCTTTTTTATTTCTTTATAATTGCATCGCCGTTTGACCTGAATCACTGCCGGGCCTATATCTGATTGAACGACATGGCCTTCGTTGTCAATTTCCATTACACAAGTCATGGAATAGCGATCTTCTCCTGCATTCAGACTGCAAATGCCATTCGATAACACCGTCGGCAGCATGGGAATCACCCGATCGACTAAATACACACTCGTACCACGCGCATATGCTTCTTGGTCAATGACCGAATTGGGCTTGACATAATAGCTGACATCAGCAATATATACGCCCAAACGGAAATTGCCATTTGGCAGCTTGACGACGTCAATAGCGTCATCTAAATCCTTGGCATCTTCACTGTCAATGGTAATAAGCTGGCGATCCCGATAATCACGGCGTCCTTCTTCCATGGTCACGTTCATGTTAATTTGTTCTGCCGCCTTTTGTACCTCTTTCGGAAAGGTAAAAGGCAGTCCGTGGCGGGCCATAATGACTTTGATGTCCAAATCTTTGTCGCCGTCATAGCCCAGTATTTCCGTAATCTCGCCTTCTGCTTTGCGTCCATCAGCCGGCCATTTGGTAATGGTAACAAGAACACGTGCACTGCTGCGCGCATTGGCTGTTTTATCCAGCGGAATATATATATCTTCCCGAATCCGTTCATCATCAGGACGAACAAATCCATAATGCTTTTCTCTTTCAAACGTACCGACCAGCGTTTTATTGGCCCGTTCGACAATGCTGACAATTTCACCTTCCTGCTTATGACGGTCGTTACCGTTTTGAATAATCCGAACGGTGACTTTATCATTGTTCATTGCGGTATGACGGTTTTGTTCCGCAATATATACGTCTTCTTTTAAATCTTCACTAAGAACAAAGCCAAACGTCGCGGTGTATCCTTTATATATACCAATAATTTCTTGTGGATTTTTTAAGGCTGTATACCGTTCTCCTGCTACTCTCATGAGCGTTCCACTCCTTACCAATTCATCAAATGTTTCAAATAGTGAGGCCAGCCGAGAACCTGTGAGACAGAGTCGTTCTGCACAGTCTTCAACTGTAATGCCGGATGATTCTATACTGCATAGTTCTATTATATCATGAGAGAGTTGTAAATCCATTCGTTTCCTCCAAAGAAAGATAAGGGAATTTATTGTTTATGAAAAAAGCCTGCGACAATGCCGCAGGCTACTACATTTCCATTAAAACGTATGCATCAATCTGCCTAAAATCAGTGTCAAAACTGCAAAAACAATCGACAAGACTATAGTCAGTTTGGATAATAACGCATCCATGCCGCGGGCACGGCTGCCAAATAAATCTTCTGCACCGCCGCCAAAGCCAGCACCCATGCCTTGGGTCTTGCTTTTCTGCGCTACAACGACGCCAATAATCAGCAATGCTAAAATAACGTCTATGACTTCCAATACAGTGATCACGCTAATCCTCCTCACAAAACACACTTAACAGTACTATTGTACACTTATTTGTCTTTTCTATCAATAGGTTCTTTTTTATTTTCTTTATCCCGTGTTTCTAGATACCGTTCCAGTTTGCGTTTGACCCGCTGCAGGGCATTGTCGATAGATTTGACGTGCCGATGCAGTTCTTTAGACATTTCATTGTAGGATTTGCCATCTAAGTACGCTGTCAAAACCTGCCATTCCAGATCACTAAGTATTTCGTTCATTTTTAATTCAATATCTGAAAATTCTTCCCGGCTGATGACCAGTTCTTCCGGATCACTGACACGAATACCGGATAAAATGTCTTGGAGCGTCCTGTCGGATTCCGTTTCATACATAGGTTTATTGAGAGACACATACGAATTGAGAGGAATATGCTTTTGTCTTGTCGCTGTCTTGATAGCCGTGATAATCTGCCGCGTGATGCAGAGTTCGGCAAAAGCGCGAAAGGATGACAATTTATCACCGCGAAAATCCCGCGTTGCTTTGTATAGGCCAATCATGCCTTCTTGTATAATATCATCGCGGTCTGCACCTACGAGAAAATATGTCCGCGCTTTGGCTTTGACAAAATTTTTGTATTTATTGACAATATATTCTGTCGCTTCTTCATCATGTTCCTTTTGGGCAAGACAAACGATTTCTTCATCCGTCATCGTTTCAAAGCGGTTCGTAAGCGAAACTGCACAAGGTGCTTCTGCCTGCATAATATATACCTCATTATTTTGATCTACGAATTTTTTCTAATTTTCGCAATACATCTTCATTTTTTACACGATAAACGACTTCATTACGGTGGCTTCCTTCTTTCATCACATTACGGTGGTCATACGCAGCTACTTCTTTTTTAGTACGCTCTACATCTTCTGCCAATTCCCGCGCAGGAATACGATAGGCGCCGCTGCCAAGAATCTGATTTTGTTCGGCACCGTCTGAAGTCGCTACATATACGATGCGTTTATCATTTCGATGGGCATAAACAATACTTTCAATACGACTGTCTGCCGTTTCTTCTTTGTCTGTAAAAATAACTTCACAATCTCTGCCGATTCGCAGGCTCTTTTCGGTTTCTTCCGTATACATCGCATCAAATACTAAAATGAGTTTGTACCCTTTAGCCTTGCCATAGCTTGCCATTGTATCGATTAGCTTTTCACGCGCATGTTCCAGCGATTGATCGGCTAGTTTTTTTAACTTGGTCCAAGCAAAAATAATATTGTAGCCATCAACAATCATTAAATCTTTCATGGCTGCACCGCCTGCCGCTGGCGAACGACTTCATACATCAGAAGAGCTGCTGCAACAGACGCATTGAGAGAATTGACATGCCCAAACATGGGAATTTGTACGAGAACATCGCAGGTTTCTTTGACTAAATGAGAAATGCCTCGTCCTTCACTGCCAATAACAAGCACAACCGGTTCCGTCAAAGAACTGTGGAAGTAATCGGTTTCGCCATCCATATCCGCACCAATAACCCAAAATCCTCGTTTTTTTAATTTTTTAAGCGTCTGAGCAATATTGCCAATCTGCACGATAGGCATATATTCGATCGCTCCGGCCGATGTTTTACCTACAGTTTCATTAATAGGCGCGCTGCGGCGTTTCGGCAACAGAACGGCATCTGCACCAGCACATTCTGCCGTGCGCACAATAGCTCCTAAATTATGAACATCTTCAATACCGTCAAGCAATACTAAAAACGGCACCTTCCGTGCTGCTTCTACATGAGCCAGCACGTCTGTTAGGTCAGCAAATGCTACAGGAGCTGCAAATGCAATAACCCCTTGATGGCGGTTGCCCGGTGCAACGTGATTTAAAATTTTAGGCGGTACGTATTCAATCAGAATCTCTTTTTCCCGTGCCATATCCTGTATACGCTGCAGCGGCGGAGCGTCATTGCCGGCAGCAAGATATATTTTTGTAATAGACCGGCCTGCCCGCAGTGCTTCTGTTACACTGTTGCGGCCTGTAATGATGCTTTCCGTACTCATAATTTACACCTTTTCCCCATGTTTAGCAGCACAATATTGTTTTGTATATGTATAAATCTGTGTCATCAGCTCAGACAACCGTTCCTGACGACCAGCCATTACACAGTAGCCTACTAAGGCTTCCAAGGCTGTACTGTCATGATATTCTGCTACAGATGCACTCTTGGGAGCTTGTGAATACGCATTGCGCGCCCGTTGGCATACGGCTTTTTCTTCTCCGGATAATCCCTCTTTGAGCTGCCGGTAAATATAGGCCTGCACTTTAGCTGATACAAATTCTGCTGCCAGCAAATGCAGCACCTGAACATTAGGAATCGCCGTATCTACCAAGCGGCGCCGCATATACAGCGAATAATACGCATCACCAACAAAAGCCAAGGTAATCGGGTCCAGCCGAGATGCATCCTGCTGCGGCACATCCAGTCGCTGCCCATTGGCAAATGCCGTATACGCTCTTTTTTTTAATGCCTGTAATTGTTTAAATTTCACTTTTTCCAACGCGCTCCCTGTGGCGAGTCTTCAATCGTAATGCCTAATGCCGACAATTTATCGCGAATGGCATCTGCCAAGGCATACTGTTTTTGTTTGCGGCATTCCTGACGAATTTCCAAAATAGCCTGCATCAAATCATCGTAATCTTTGCTGCTTGCATCAGCTTTCTGACCGCTCCAGCGTTCTTCCAAAATACCTAAAATATCTGTCATCGTCTTAAAAATGCGTTTAACTTCCGATATTGCTGACGAATCGACAGGCACACCAGTATTAACAACAGCGTTTTTATAAATATTGACGTTTTTTGCCAAATCAAACATAGCAGCACTGGCCAGTGCCGTGTTGAAATCGTCACACATAGCTTCTTCAAACGCTTCTTCATCTTTCTTTGCAATGCCGAGAAGCTGTTTGGCTTCTTCCGATTTAGCACCAGCCGGCATATCCAGCAGTTCCAATACGTTGTCAATCGCTGTGCCAAGACGTTCGAGGCTGCGTGTCATTTCTTCCAAACGTTCATCGCTGAAATCCAACGGGCTTCTGTAATGATTAGAAATGAGGAAGAAACGCAGTGCATCAGCACTGTAATGCGCCAAGACATCTTTGACGAGGAAGAAGTTATTCAGGGATTTACTCATTTTTTCCGAATTAATGGTAATAAACCCATTGTGAAGCCAGTATTTGACCATCGGTTTCTTGCCGGTAAAGGCTTCTGACTGAGCAATTTCATTTTCATGATGCGGGAAAATGAGGTCACTGCCGCCGCCATGGAAATCAAATGTATCTCCCAAATATTTATTACTCATGGCAGAGCATTCAATATGCCATCCCGGACGGCCTTTACCCCAAGGGCTGTCCCAAGACGGTTCTCCCGGTTTTGCCCCTTTCCAAAGTGCAAAGTCCATCGGGTTATGTTTGCGGTCATCTACTTCTATGCGGGCACCAGCCATCATGTCATCAAGACTGCGGCCGCTTAATTTGCCGTAATCTGCAAACTTTTCTACGCTGTAATATACGTCATGGTCAATGACATAGGCATACCCCTTGTCAATCAGCGTTTGGACCATATTGATAATTTCTTCCATGTGTTCTGATACACGTGGATATTTATCAGCACGGCGAATATGCAGCTTATCCATAACATCAAAATAAGAAGCAATGTAGCGATTGGAAATCGTATCCCACGTTACGCCTTCCCCATTTGCCGCATTGATAATCTTATCATCTACATCGGTAAAGTTTTGGATGTGCGTAACTTCATATCCTAAATGTTCCAAATATCGTTTGATAACATCCCACGTGACAAAGGGACGGGCATTGCCCATGTGTGAATGGTTGTAAGGCGTAATGCCGCAGACGTACATTTTGACTTGTCCCGGCGTAACCGGTACGAACGTTTCTTTTTTGCGAGTTAAGGTGTTATACACTTTTAATTCTCTCATGCTGTACCTCCTATGTTATAAAAAAAGGCCACCATCCCTTTGACAGAGACGGTGGCCCGCGGTTCCACTCTGTTTTTATGGCACTGCCATAATCTCAAAGCACGTAACGGGTGCTGCCGAACCAGATTACTCGCTTTCACCTGGCCTGCTCACAAAGGCAATCATCACAGTTTCTGCTACATGAACAGACTCTCAGCTTCCGTCCGCTCTCTCTGTAAGGCTCTCCTGCAATTCAAATTTGGTCATTGCATTTATCTACATAATAGAATGTATTATGTACTATGTGTTATTTATAGTAACGAATAATTCTCAATCTGTCAAGACTTTTTATTTTGTCAGCAAGCCGCTCTGCTGCAAGCGTGCCAATACCTTTTCACGGCCCATAAGAGCAACAATGACGTTAAGATCCGGACCATGCATAACACCGGTTACAGCGACACGGATTGGCATGTAAACAAATTTACCTTTTACCTTCAATCCTTTTTGAATTTTTTTAAAGAGCGGCTGTACGGTATCAGCCGTTACATCATCCAACGCAGCTAATTCATTATAAAACATCGTTAAGACAGCCGGAGCCGTTTCTTCTTGGAGAACCGCAGCTGTTTCTTCATTTTCCGGTGCAAAGTCATCTGTAAAGAAAACTTTAGCAGCATCGACAATCTGTGCACCGTACTGTACGTGCTCACGCATAGCCCATACCATGTCTTTAAGCCACTGCAGTTCTGCTGCATCCGGATGTTGGGACGCATATCCAGCCTGCTGCAGATGAGGCAGGCAAACGGCCAGCAGCTGATCCGCATCAAGCTGTTTCATATAATGGAAATTAATCCAGTTGAGTTTTTCAATATCGAAAACTGCCGGGTTTTTGGCAACGCGGTCCAGCGTAAACTGCTGAATCAATTCATCACGGCTGAAAATTTCCTGATCGCTGTTTGGTGTCCAGCCCAAAAGGCCCAAGAAATTGACCAACGCATCTGGCAAGTACCCTGCATCGCGGTACTGTTGTACAGATGTGGCACCGTGACGTTTACTCATTTTCTTTTTATCTGCACCGAGAATCAGCGATACATGGGCAAATTTAGGTACATCAAAACCTAAGGCATGATACAAGACAATTTGGCGCGGCGTATTGGAAAGATGTTCTTCTGCGCGGATAACATGCGTAATATGCATTAAGGCATCATCAATAACAACGCAGTAATTGTAAACCGGAATACCGTCAGATTTAACAATAACAAAATCGCCAACTTTATTGGAATCAAAGGTAACGTGGCCGCGTACCAAGTCATCGACTTCCAATGTTTCATTTTTCGGCGTCGCAATGCGAATAACGTAGGGACGCCCTTCTTTTAAATATTGTTCTACCGTTTCTTTGGGAAGGTGGCTGCATTTGCCGCTATATACCGGCGTTTCGCCTTTTTTCAGTTGTTCATCTTTTTCAGCTTCCAATTCTTCCGGCGTACAGAAACAGTAATACGCTTTGCCTTCAGCCAACAGATTTTCTGTATACTTTTTATAGATTTCCAACCGTTCAGTTTGACGATACGGGCCGTCCGGACCGCCGACGTCAATGCCTTCATCCCAGTTAATACCGAGCCATTTCAAAGCTTCTTTGATGTTTTCTTCCGATTCACTGGTAGAACGTTTTCTATCTGTATCTTCAATACGGACAACAAATTTGCCGCCTGTATGTTTAGCAACTAAATAATTGAACAGTGCCGAACGAGCACCACCGATGTGAAACGGACCAGTAGGACTGGGAGCAAAACGAACGCGAACTTCCTGTGACATGAAAAATTCCTCCTAAATATTTCTGTATTTGAGTACCATAGCAGCTGCCTGTGCGGCCATTCCTTCTTCTTGACCGACAAATCCCAGTCGCTCCGTCGTCGTTGCTTTGACAGAAACGGCTGCTTTATCTATCTGCAGTGCCTTGGCAATATTGCAAATCATTTGCGGCACATATTCTTTAATTTTAGGACGCTGTGCCAGCAACGTAACGTCCACATTGATAATCCGGCAGCTGTTTTCAATTAAAATCTGCCGTACTTTTTCCAACAGCGCAACACTGGATATATTTTTAAATTTTGCATCTGTATCCGGGAAATACGTACCAATATCCTTGAGCCCGGCTGCACCAAGCAACGCATCCATCACGGCATGAATCAATACATCCGCATCCGAATGTCCAGCCAATCCTCTGTCAAACGGCACTTCGACCCCGCCCAAAATGAGCTTGCGTCCTTGGGTCAGCGGATGTACGTCATAGCCGCTGCCTACGCGATGCTCTGCAGGACCTTGGAGATAAAACTCTAAAATAGGGACATCATCCATCGTCGTCACTTTATGATTGCGTTCATCTCCTTGCAGGAGAACGATTTTTTTCCCCATCGCCTCGACCAAGGACGCATCATCTGTGCCGCTGATGTGATGTTTTTTAGCATATTCATGAGCCGCTATCAGTACGCTGCGCCGAAAAATCTGCGGCGTCTGTACTGCAACCAGCCGGCTGCGATCCAAGGTGCGTACGGTCTGCGCTCCCTGCGCATCTGCGCTCTCTCGCTCTTTTACCGTATCTTTGACAGGAATAGCATACACAGCTGCCTCAGCCTGTTCCATGACAGCAGCTGCATTATCATACCATTCAGGACCAGCATACGGACGGGAACCGTCCTGTACCATGACGACATCCGCATCTTCACTGGTCGCCATCAGTCCATTATACACGGAATCTTCCCGTTCTGCACCGCCCAAGGCAAAACGAACCGGCTTGGTCGGATGCAGTGATGCTACCATCGCCGCAATATCATCCTGATCGCATTCAGCATTTACAATAACCACTTCATCTACCTTGGAAGCAGCAAACACATGAAGCAGCGTATGTGCCAATACGGGCTTACCACATAACGGATAAAACAATTTATTTCGTTCATATCCAAAACGTCGGCCTGAGCCAGCTGCTACAACGATAACAGATACTTTCAACAACTTCACCTACTCATCTGTAATTTTTACAAAAATCATTCGCCCAGCTGATGTCTGCAACACAGATGTAACTGTGACAGGCACTGTCGAACCAATATATTTCTGACCATTTTCTACTACAATCATCGTGCCGTCATCCAAATAGGCGATACCTTGATTTTCTTCTTTTCCTGATTTAACGATGAGAACTTCCATTTGCTCACCGGGAATCCGGGCCGGTTTTAGGGCATTTGCCAAGTCATTGATATTCAACACAACGACCCCTTGAAGAGCGGCTACTTTATTTAAATTGTAATCATTGGTTACTACTTTGGCATTAATTTTCCGGCCTAAGCGCACTAACTTGGAATCTACGCCCTGCACATCATCAAAATCATCATTAATAATGCGGACTTCGACATAGTTGTCTTCCTGCATTTGTTTTAAAATATCCAAGCCGCGGCGGCCTTTATTTCGCTTCAGCAAATCCGACGAATCTGCAATCAGCTGCAATTCCTCCAACACGAATACAGGTACTAACAACGGTCCTTCCAAAAATCCAGTACTGCAGATTTCTGCAATACGCCCGTCAATGATGGAACTAGTATCCAGCAGTTTGCCGGAAAAGTCTGTATCTACATGCTTGTGCACCGATGCCGTTTCTTTGTTTTGCTTTCCTATACGCAAGGCTCCTACAAGACCAATAATGTCATTTCGCTTGCGGATCGCAATACTCATCCCGGCGTATCCAAAAATAATACTGAAAACAATGGGACCATACGCACCGATAATAGGCAGTCGGGCAAACGCCAATCCTATTAAATTAGCAATTATGAGTCCAAAAAGCAAACCTAGCGTTCCGACTATCAAATCCTGGCTTTCAAAATCATTTAATCCTATTTCAATTCGTTCAATAGCTTTCCAAATCAGCCGCAGCACAAAAGGCGATATAATATATCCCACCAGTAATCCCAGCACAACACCTATGATGTAAGAAATCACAGTCAGCAGTGTCGTGCCAAAAATACTGCCGTGGAAGATTTCGCCTTCGACTTCCGCACTAAAGTACGGCGCAGTGACAATTTGATCGGCAATCATGACAAAGGCTACAGCCATAATCAGCATAATAATTCCTTTCATGATATTATCCGCAATCTTGCCGCCATTAAACTTTTTTGTTTTTTTATCTTTTTCAATTTCTTTCATACCAGATTCGTGCAAATCATCCATACCGAACGCACCTCCTTTACAAACTGAATTGTATTGTCATAACTATATAACTATATCACATTTTATCTGTATAAACCATATAAAAAGCTAAAACTGCTGCAAAATTCACCTTACTTTTACATAAACCACTAACCAGAAACAGGGGATACAAACGCTTTTTCAATCGCTTCCTGCAGCGTAGATACACAGAGAATACGCCCGCTGCCTACCTCTTTAGCAGGCACATCATCTTGATTGCCTTTCGGTATAATAAAGGATTGAAACCCTAATTTGGCGGCTTCCTTGACGCGGCGCAGCGCATGGGGCACGCGGCGGATATCACCGGTCAGACCGACTTCTCCCATGACAACAGTACGGCTGTCCATCGACACATCCCGCAAGCTGGAATATACAGCCAAGGCAATTGGCAAATCTGCTGCTGTTTCAGTAATGCGCAGTCCGCCGACAACGTTGATATATACATCTTGTGTTCCTAACGGTACTCCTACCCGTTTTTCCAAGACGGCCAATAAAATAATCAGGCGGTTATAGTCCATACCGGAAGCAGTCCGTCGCGGCACAGGAAATACAGAATGGGTCGTCAATGCCTGTATTTCTCCCAATAGCGGCCGCATGCCGTCCATAACAGCGGCAATGGCAGAACCAGATTGATTGGCAGCTCGTTCGGCCAGCAGCATTTGTGAAGGATTGGCCAGTTCTGCCAATCCCTTCTCGTTCATCGTAAACAGCCCGGATTCATTCGTCGAGCCAAATCGGTTTTTGATGCCTCGCAGCACGCGGAACTGATAATTGCGTTCACCTTCAAAATACAGCACGACATCTACCATATGTTCCATCATCCGCGGTCCGGCAATCGTGCCTTCTTTGGTCACATGGCCGATAACAATGACCGGAATTGTTTCAGTCTTAGCAAACGTCATCAGTCGGCTTGTGCTTTCACGAATTTGGCTCAGACTGCCTGGCGTACCGTCTGCTTCGCTGCAGTACATCGTTTGAATCGAATCTACAACTAACAGCGCGGGACGCAAACGCGTTGCTTCCTGCAAGACCGCATCCAATGACGTATCTGCCTGAATAATCAAATTTGCCGCCTCAATGCCCAGCCGCTGAGCCCGCATCTTAATCTGCCCTGCTGATTCTTCGCCAGAACCGTACAGAACTGTACCTGCCGTTTGGCAGACAGCAGCTGCTGCCTGTAGGACAAGTGTTGATTTGCCAATACCAGGGTCTCCGCTCAGTAACATTAACGCCCCTGGTACGATGCCGCCGCCCAGTACACGATCCAATTCACCAATACCGGTGACGATGCGCATCATTTTTTCCATAGCAATATCCCGCAGCGAAGAAGGCTTGGCACCTTCGCCGCTGCGCTGCATACTGCGGCTCCCTCTAGGAGCTTCTGCCGCTTCCTCTTCTTCTGTCATCGTGTTCCATTCGCCGCACTGCGGACACCTTCCCAGCCAACGGCTTGAGACACTGCCGCAGTTTGAGCATACATACCGTGTTTTTCGTTTAGCCATCCTGCATTCTCCTTTATATAACTATAATATAAGTTATTGCTTTGATTCTTGATCAGCCAACTGCTGCCAATATGCTGCCAATGCTTTATTAGGGGCAATGCCTTCACCGGCTGCATACGCGTGAGCAAGATTTTTCATTCCCTCCTTATAGCCGGCTGCTGCCGACAAGGAAAACCAGTACACGGCCTGCGTGAAATCCTGCGGCACGCCGCGACCATCCCGATACAACTGCCCCAAATTGTTTTGTGCCGGACTATCACCAGCCAGTGCCGCTTTTTCATACCATGCTGCAGCCTGCTGTTCATCTTTAGTTACGCCCCAACCCATTTCATATAAATATCCTAAATTATTTTGTGCAATAAAGCTGTCCTGCGCCGCTCCTTTCTGATACCAATAAGCAGCTTGGGCATAATCTTGTTTTCCTGTATAGCCAAACTGATACATGATGCCCGTATTACACTGTCCGTCTGCATCACCGTGAAGGCCAGCCCGCTGATACCAATACAAGGCTTTTTCATAATCTTGAGGTACACCTTGCCCCGTTTCATATAAATGGCCCAAATTATTTTCTGCCGGGCCATATGCCTGCTCAGCAGCGCATTGATACCAATACACCGCTTTGGCTGCATCTGCTGCAACGCCTAAGGCATGTTCATACTGATACGCCAAATTATATTGCCCTACAGCACTTCCCTGATTGGCAGCCATACCATACCAGTACGCAGCCTTACCATATTTGTCGTTTTCTTCTTCATCTTCTGAAAAAAAATACCAATCGCCCATATCGCACTGTGCGTTCATATCACCGGCAAAGGCTGCCTTTTCTATTTTTCCTATCGATTGATCCACGAAACCCCTGTCCTTTCTTCTTTATATCGAAAATTATACCAATAAGAACCATCTTCAACAAGAGTTTTTAATTTTTTCTTTTTGTTCTATTGACTTTTTGACCTTTATGAGTATAATGATACTTGAGGTTAGGCGATAAGCCCCCTCACCCAATAGTTTGAATAAAAACGCACCTGTAAGTAAGGAGGTCTTAATTATGGGAAATGAAAAATACACGCAAAAAGTAATTGACGCGTTTCAAACCGCGCAGCAAATTGCCGCTTTGCATTATAACCAAGAAATCACTTCCGTTCACATGCTCATGGGACTTGTGAAAGAACCGGAAGGATTATTGGATACAATTTTTAAAGAATGTCATACCGATGTTCCTATGCTTCAAGCCCGTTTGGAACAACTCTTGAAAAAAATTCCATCTGTAAAAGGACAAAGTCAATTGTCCATGGCAACCGAAATGGTTCGTATTATTGGTAAAGCACAGCAGCTGGCTGACTCCATGCATGACGAATACATCAGCACCGAACATCTTCTCATGGGTATTGTAGAAGAAAGTGATGAAGCGGTTCAATCGTTATGCCATGAATTTGGATTGAATAAAGACAAAATCATGAGTACCATCAAAGCCAACCGTAAAGGAAACGTCAACAATGACAATCCAGAAGATAATTATAAGGCATTGGAAAAATATGGCCGTGACCTGACGGCTGCCGCCCGCAAAAACAAAATCGACCCGGTTATTGGCCGTGACGATGAAATTCGCCGTACCGTAGAAATCCTGTCCCGCCGTCGTAAAAACAACCCGGTTTTAATTGGTGAACCTGGCGTCGGCAAAACAGCGATTGTCGAAGGATTGGCCCGCCGTATCGTTGCTGGCGACGTACCGGAATCCTTAAAAAACAAAACTCTGTATTCTTTGGATATGGGTTCATTAATTGCCGGTGCTAAATATCGTGGTGAATTTGAAGAACGACTGAAATCTGTTTTAAACGAAATTGCCAAATCAGACGGACAAATTCTCCTGTTCATTGATGAAATTCATACCGTTGTAGGTGCTGGTGCTTCCGAAGGTTCGATGGATGCCGGCAACATTCTCAAACCAATGCTGGCTCGTGGTGAACTCCGCTGCATTGGGGCAACAACATTAAATGAATATCAAAAATATATTGAAAAAGATGCCGCTTTGGAACGTCGTTTCCAGCCCGTTATGGTTAATCAGCCATCCGTTGAAGATACGATTACCATTCTCCGTGGCTTAAAAGAACGGTATGAAATCCATCATGGTGTCCGCATCCGTGATAAAGCGTTGGTTGCCGCAGCCGTCTTGTCCGATCGGTATATTTCCGACCGCTTCCTTCCTGATAAGGCCATTGACCTTGTCGATGAAGCTGCTGCAAAACTTCGGACAGAAATCGAATCCATGCCAACGCCGATTGATGAACTGCGTCATAAAATCATGCAGCTCGAAATCGAAGAACAATCACTCAATAAAGAAACCGATGATGCCTCTAAAGAACGCTTGGCTAAAATTACGGAAACTAAAAATAAATTAAAAGAAAAAGAAAGCACCTTGAAAGCACAATGGGATAACGAAAAACAATCGATTCTTCGCACCCAGGCAATCAAGAAAGAAATTGACTCCGTAAAAAGCCAGATGGAACAAGCTGAACATAATTCCGATTTAGCCAAAGCATCCGAATTGAAATATGGCAAACTGCCGGAATTACAGCAGAAATTAAAAGATCAAGAAGCGTATTTGGCAGAACATCAAGATTCACAGCTCTTAAAAGAAGAAGTTGGTGAAGAAGATATTGCCCAAGTCGTCAGCCGCTGGACTGGTATTCCTGTCACGAAAATGATGACAGGCGAACGAGAAAAACTGCTTCACCTCGATGAAACACTGCATCAACGTGTTGTCGGCCAAGATAAAGCCGTCCAAGTCGTCAGTGATGCTATTATTCGCGCTCGTGCCGGCATTAAAGATCCGAACCGTCCGATTGGTTCGTTCATCTTCCTCGGTCCTACAGGCGTCGGCAAAACAGAACTTGCCAAAACGCTGGCTGAATCCCTCTTTGATGATGAACGCAACATTATTCGTATTGATATGTCGGAATACATGGAAAAACATACTGTATCTCGTTTAATCGGGGCTCCTCCGGGATATGTCGGCTACGATGAAGGCGGTCAGTTAACCGAAGCCGTTCGTCGTCATCCATACAGTGTTATTCTGCTCGATGAAATTGAAAAAGCTCATCCAGATATCTTCAATGTACTGTTACAGATTTTGGATGATGGCCGCTTAACCGATGGCAAAGGTCGTGTCGTCAACTTCAAGAACACGATTATTATCATGACCAGTAACTTAGGTTCCCACGAAATTTTGGAATCTAAAGATTATGATGAAGCCAATAAAAAAGTTCGGGAATTGCTCAAACAATACTTCCGTCCGGAATTTCTCAACCGTGTCGATGATATTGTCGTCTTCAAAGCACTCCAGAAAGAACAAGTCAAAGATATTGCTTCTATCCTGTTGGAACGCCTTGGCAAACGCTTGGAAAAACAAGTCAAAATCCATCTTACTTGGACAGACAATGCACTCCAAGCTTTGGCTGACCAAGGTTTCAACCCGCAATTTGGCGCCCGTCCACTCCGCCGCTTGATTACCCATACGGTAGAAACGGCTCTAAGCCGCGATATTATTGCCGGTATCGTTCGTGAAGGCGATACTGTTTCCATTGACTTTGACGGCAACGGATTTACTTTCACGCCAATGCGTCCGCATGAAGCATAATTGCCACTGTTTTCTCAGAATGGTGCATGAGGCTTTTCGCCATCATGCACCATTCTTTTTTTACGGTTTTACATTGGATACCGCAAAAGCATCTTTACCCTACTACAAACTAACAACTATATACCCAGCAAGGCTTGCCGCTTCGTGCAGCAAGCCCTGTTGCTATATTTTCATTCTAATATACTGCATAGAAGCATGCATTTTTTATATACTCGTAACACTGCCGCTGCGTATTTTTTTGTCTGTACGCAAGTCTACGCCCTTGCTCGAGGTATAGAAAATTTATATATCTATTGTACACCTATTTTCTTTTGTAAAATTCCGTTTACAAGAATCCAAAAACAGTATATAATGAACTGTACTAAAATAATGGGTGGAAATCATGAACAATACATTAGGAAAGCATTTGCTAATAGACTTTTACAACTGCAAAACAACATTTACACAACCAGAAGAACTACAGCCTTTAGTGAAACGAGCTTTTGAACTCGTCGGCGCGCCATTAGACGGTATTACCTTTTATCACGTCGATGACGAATTGACTTGTATTGCCGTTTCCAGCAATTCCCATATCTGCATGCACGCCTATCCGTTATTGGCATATGTAGCAGCCGATATTTACAGCTTTAATATTGATTTAAAAGCCAGTCAAATCATGAGCGCTTTAAAAGTCAATCTGCGGTCTGACCGCGTTAAAGCAACCAGCATTCGTCGCGGTGATTTTGGTTCTATCCGCGATATGCGCCCGAAACGCAAATCTAAGATCACGACAGTCCGCCGCATGAAAAACACCGGTGCCCGTATTAAACGGACAAGCACCCACATGTTCCATATTCTGCGTCATCCGCAGCAAACACATCGGGCGCGCCATGCGACTAAAGAAGGAAAGAAATAATCACACTGATTGGGAAAGGGTTTGTTTGTCATGTATATGGTGTCATTGAAGCAGGCTGCCGGTATCGGTATGGAGGAAATGAATTCTCTGGATACCATTACGGCAGAACTCCTCAAATTCTTACAACTAAAGAATCAGCGTCTCTATATGCATTCTCTGCAGGTAGCTAACTACAGCGTCAGCATTGCTGTCAAACTGGGACTGCCGCGCAGTGAAATAGAACAAATCAAGCATGCAGCCTTGCTCCATGATATTGGACTGCTTTTTGTGTCCAATACGCTGCTTGCTAAAATGCCCTATTTAAATCGTTCGGAAAAAGCACAGTATCGTCGGCACGCTGCGGCCGGCGGCAATATGCTGGAAAATATTCCCTGTTGTCAGGATATTGTTCCCTACATTCGTTATCATCATGAACGCTGGGACGGCACGGGATTTCCCAAGCACCTGCGGGGAGCCAATATTCCTTTTGGGGCGCGGATTATTGCCGTTGCCGATTATTATGACACTATCATTAATCCTTCTACGGAATTTTGGGCTAAAACGAAACAACAAGCAATTCGTGAATTATTCAGTGCTTCCGGTCTTTTATTTGATCCGGAAGTTGTCAAAGCATTTATTGAAACGTTGGGCCACTAACGAGTCTATTATAAGGCACCGCTGGCAATGACCAATCCGGTCACGCTGGCGGCGCCTTTTTCTTTTAATGCTTTGGCACAGGCCTCCATCGTCATTCCTGTCGTATAAATATCATCTACCAATAAAATATGTTTTTGCCTTGCAGAAAAAGAGCCTTTCACTTCAAAGGCTCTTTTTACGTTGCCGCCCCGTTCGCTGCGAGACAACTGCCATTGTGGTTCTGTACGGCGTATCCGCTGCAGTCCGTCTGCCCATTGCCAATACGTTTCTGCCCAAGAGCGAAAAATAAGCTCCGTCTGGTTAAATCCCCGTTCTTCTTTTTTTTCTGGTGCCAATGGCACTGGAACAACAGTATCTATCTGCTGCAAGCGCGTCATCCAAGGAAACTTCCATAAAAAAGACTGGCATGCCGCAACCTGCCGTTTCGCTCCCTTGTACTTTACATCGTGCAGTACATGCCGTACCGCCCCTCGATACGCTGTCAGACAGTAACATCCATCCAGAAACCGTATTTCCCGGCTGCGATTTAACTTTCGAGGATGCCAGACACGATTCCAGCACGTTGGACACCACTGTCCCTGCCGCGGCACGGTTTGGCCGCAGTCGGGACAATGGGCCGGATATAGAATCTGCAAAACAATATCTCGCAGTGTATTTAACATAAGTCCTCCTCGCGCAAACGCGGCGTAAGCAATGTAAAGCGGCGACTCGTCCGCATATTTTGTACTGCTGACTGTAATGCCAGTTTAGTACCGACCAGGATAACTTTTCGTTTTGCCCGGGTAACTGCTGTATAAAACAAATTCCGCTGCAGCATGATAGCGTGGCTGTTGACAATCGTCATGATAACGGTGTGATATTCGCTGCCCTGGCTTTTATGAACTGTAATCGCGTAGGCCAGCGTAATTTCATCGACTTCCTGTCCCTCGTATTTAACATCTTGTTCCGGATACCGCACATAGATGACGTCATTTTGGATAGCAAATATTTCACCTATGTCCCCATTAAATACGCCTTTGTCGTAGTTATTCTGCTTCTGCATAACTTTATCACCGCGCCGGAACAGCGTCTTGCCGTTTTTATATTCGCCTTTATTTTTTTGCGGCTCATTCGTCTTTTCTTGAATAACAGCATTAAGATGTTCCACTCCACAGGGATTTTTATACATCGGTGCCAGCACTTGAACGGCAAACTTATCTCCGGCTTCTGCCGTTTCTGTTTCATACAGCTGACATACTTTAGCGGCGCCTTCTTCTTCATTTTGGATTTCTATAAACCGAAATTCTGCATCTGCATTGACAACTGGCAGACGACCGTGATGAATCAAATGTGCATTCGTTACGATGCGTCCGCCTTCCTGCTGACGGAAAATCGTATCCAGCCGCACGACCGGCACGACCTGGGACTGAATAATATCATGCAGTACCGCTCCGGCACCTACAGACGGCAGCTGATCGGCGTCGCCAACCAGTATGCAGCGGCAGCGCGGACTCAATGCCTGCAGCAAATGATACATCATTTCCATATCCAGCATGGATACTTCATCGACAATAACTAAATCTGCCGGCAGCAATTTTGTTTCATTGTATTCAAAGACCTGCATGTCACCGTTAAATCCATCAGGAATAAGCAAGCGGTGAATTGTCTTTGCCTTGCGCTCTGTTGTTTCTTCCAAACGCTTAGCAGCTCGGCCAGTTGGCGCGCACAACAAAATCCGCAGACCTTCTTGTTCTGCCAAGCGAATAATCGCCTGCACAACTGTCGTTTTCCCAGTCCCTGGGCCGCCAGTAATGACCAGCATGCCGGACTGCAGAGATTTTTCTACCGCTTCTCGCTGTTTATCAGCCAAGGAAAAGTGGCACGAATCCTGCCATCTGTCCAAAAACAATGCTACGTGCGTCCGCGGCTTAGGCTGTTTCATAGCCGTCATTTCCCGAATACGTTCTGCAATACACACCTCTTCTTCATAAGACTGCGGCGTATAGACCAACGTATTTCCTTGATAGGAAGCTGTATCCAGCTGTCCCATCGTAATGGCTTCCCGGAGAATATCATGCAAACGCAGGCTGTCCGCCCGCAGTATCAGTGCTGCCCGACGTACTAATTCGGCATCAGGGACACATACATTACCGTTTTGTGTCATATCGTATAAAACATATGTCAAACCAGCGGACAAACGTTCTTCATCTTCCGGATCCATACCGTATGCCAGGGCAATCTGGTCTGCTGTCTTGAAACCAATGCCATCAATTTCATGAATCATACGGTACGGTTCTTCCCGCAAAATATACGGTGCGTCATCGCCATATTTTTGTACGAGCCGTGCCGCATACCGTCCGGCGACACCATGGGTTTCCAAATCAAGAGCCAGATCATTGACCTTTTTTTCTTCATAAAAGGACTCCGTAATTATGGAAAGCTTCTTTTTACCGATTCCTTCAATATCTAACAGACGCTGTGGTTCTTTTTCCATGATCTTCATTGTATCGCTGCCAAAAGCAGTTACAATACGATGCGCTAACGATGGCCCAATGCCTTTTACGGCACCGGAACCTAAAAACCGTTCTATCCCTTCCACCGTGTCCGGCAGCAGCCGTTTCCACGACGATGCGGCCAGCTGCCGTCCATATCGTTTATGCTGTACCCAGCGTCCCTGGATTTCCAGCCTATCTCCTACTAAGGGCTTAGAACCGTTGCCGGTAACGGTCAGCAACGTATCTTCATCTTCGCGGCGGATACGAAATACAATATAATCCGAATCAGCTGCTTCAAAAAGTACGCGTTCTACTACGCCCTGTATTTTTTCCAATAGCTCTGCCATACGTTTATTTCATATGCTCCCGTTCATAATTTTTGCTTTCATCCATAATACATTGATAAATCCGCTGCAAATACGGTGCCAGTTCTTGATGCTTCGCCAAGGCAGCGATTTTCTCCAACACCTGCTGCTCCCGCCGCAAATCAAAAACCTCCATATGATGTTCCTTTTTATACGCAGCGACTTGTGCCACTACATGCATGCGTGCTTCTAAAATAGCTGTCAGTTCTTTATCCAAGCGGTCTATTTCACGACGACATTCTGTTAATTCCATCAGTTTCTCCTTTATTGTCATACTATCATTAGTTCGTATGTTCTTATTATACGACACCTGCGAGTACTTTAGAAGAGAGGAACAACAGGAAAGACATATCTTCGTATAACTTATTTTATTTTTGCATAGCATACACGCTGTCTCTTCATTGTAAACACCCGAAACATTCGGTATAATGTACAAGTGAGTTTATTTCTTTGTTTTATTTCTCATACTATATATGAAGGTTGTGATTACATGCAAGAAAACGAAAACCAACAAGGACTGCGCCGCAGCTTAAAGGCCCGCCATATGAACATGATTGCCATTGGCGGCGCTATCGGCACGGGGCTCTTTGTTGCCGGGGGTGAAACCGTCAGCAGTGCCGGTCCTGGCGGTGCTCTTGTCGCATATGCCCTTATCGGCATTATGGTATATTTTTTAATGACCGGCTTAGGGGAAATGGCTGCCTATCTGCCAGTAAGCGGCTCTTTTGAAACCTATGCCAACCGGTATGTAGACAAATCACTCGGTTTTGCCCTGGGATGGAATTACTGGTTCAACTGGGCCATTACGGTCGCAGCAGAACTAGTAGCAGGCGCACTCATTATGAAATATTGGTTTCCTGACGTACCGGCTGCCGTTTGGAGCGGCTTATTTTTGTGTATCTTATTTGCTCTTAATTATTTATCCACTCGTTCTTATGGGGAAAGTGAATTTATCTTCGCCGGCATTAAAGTATTGACTGTCTTGGTCTTTCTTTTTGCCGGAACCTGTCTGATTCTAGGTCTAGGCTCCGAACCATCTCCCGGTTTTACAAACTGGACCATCGGAGAAGCCCCATTTGTCGGCGGCTTTACGGCTATGCTGGGTATTTTTATGGTAGCCGGCTTCTCGTTCCAAGGTACGGAAATGATCGGTATTGCTGCCGGTGAAAGCGAAAACCCGGAAAAAAATATTCCCCGCGCCGTTCATTCTATTTTTTGGCGAATCCTTATTTTTTATTTAGGCGCATTTACAGTTATCGGATTCTTGATTCCATATTCCGATCCCAATCTGCTAAACACAAATATTGAAAACATTTCTATCAGCCCGTTTACGCTTGTCTTTGAACGTTTTGGTCTGGCTGCCGCAGCATCCATCATGAATGCTGTCATCTTGACAGCTGTTCTTTCTGCAGGCAACTCCGGCCTATATGTTTCTACCCGTATGCTCTATGCCATGGCAGAAACAGGCCAAGCTCCCAAATGCTTCTTGAAATTGAACAAGCGCGGCGTTCCTTCATATGCCCTCTTTGCTACCGTCGTCTTTGGGCTGGCTGCTTTTCTGACATCACTTATTGGCGAAGGCAAAGCCTATGACTGGCTCGTCAATATCAGCGGCATGGCAGGATTTATCACCTGGATTGGTATTGCTATCTGCCACTACCGCTTCCGCCGTGCGTATATAGCCCAAGGCCATGATTTAAACGCCCTGCCGTACAAAGCTACGCTCTTTCCCTTTGGCCCGTTATTGGCTTTAATCATGTGTATTATTGTCACGGCCGGCCAGAACTATTCTGCCTTTACAGGTGCAGAAATTGACTGGTACGGTGCCAGTGTTGCCTATATCGGCATTCCCGTATTCTTAGCCGTTTATTTCTATCATAAACTAAAACACCATACTCATATAATTCCGTTACAGGAAGTCAATTTAACACGGCATAAATAGCAGCATACTACAATATACGTAAAAGGACTGTAACAACATGGAATGAAATTTTCATGTTGTTACAGTCCTTTTTTTATACCTATGAAATTTTTATTTCTTCTGCTGCGCTGCTTCCAATATTTCCTGTTTTCGCTTGGCAGACATCCCCGTCCATTTCTTTTGACATGCTTTACTGCAAAATACACGCCGTCTGTCCAGCGGATCCGTTACTTCTACTTTTTTACCGCATAAACGGCAAAAAAACTCTCGATGCACGGACTGTGCTTTTACTTTTTTAGAGTGTTTCCAATATAGTTTTTCACAATGCTGCGAACAAAATTTCATTCGTCCATCTGACGGATCCGTGACCCGTACAATCGTGCCGCATTTAAGGCAGTGAAATTCTCGAATAACCGGCGCAAAAGGAGAAGACAGCGGTCGTATGTCGTTAGCACCATGCCGGTTGGCATATCGCTGACATTCATAACAACAATATTTTTGTTTTGGCCGTCTTGGCGTAAATTCAGTTCCACAAACAGGACACTTCATCTCTACACCCACCCCCTTTGATAACGGTATTTCATACTACATTTCATTGTATTACAAAATGTATCCCAAAATCAATCTATCCCGAGTAAAAAATGTAAAACATACTCCCCTTCAAGCAACATGAAATATTATTGTTTCTCATGTCTAACCTAAAGGGGAGCATATCAGATTCCCATTTCCGTCCCCTTACGGGGATTATGTTTCTTTTCA